>DAHWKG010000065.1:0-22882 GCA_027343765.1 Sulfobacillus sp. | reverse complement strand
TGACGGGATGGGAGGAGTGGACGCTCACCGCTTCTCCGTCCTTCCGGCACTCCCTGAGAGCTTTGTGGATGGCACTGGCGGAGCGCTTGGGATCGCGCCCCGTCCGGGTGAAGTGGCTTCAGGAACGGGTGCCCGAATCCGAAAAGATCCTTGGGCTTCCTGCGCGCTTTGCCTCCTGTGAGATGGCTATTCCGGGCACCTCGCCCAACTGGCTCGATTCGTTAAAAGGCACCGCGGAACCGCATCATCTGCGGGCGTCGGTACGCTGGTATGTGCCACGGTGGTCGAACGGGTGGGAAACCACTGTGACGCTACGCCGCGTGCAGCGAGGTACCCGCTTAGAGGCGACTTATGTGCCGACCACGGAATTGACCGGATCCCATTGGCGGACGTTAAAGCGCGAACGCCGACAGGTGCCCATTTTACAAATGCGGCCACTGTCACCAAGCGACGACAACAGTGATCGATGGAGCCTGTTGTCGCGAGAAGCTGCTAGCCATCACCATCGGGAGCGGGTGGTTCAGTTCCTCAAAACTTATCGCTGGCCGCTCAAAGACGGCGTCAAAACCCTGCGACTGCGACTGGCGCCCGGCTGGTCGATTTGGCGTTGGGGTTCGCAGGTGGGGATCTGGGTTTTTCGCTCGCGGGCAGGCATGGAAATTCAGGTGGAATGGCCGACCGAAGCTCACCCTGGCCATATCGGCGTGTCTATAATGGGCTCCCCATCCATTGGTATGAGTGACTGGGTGGGCAAGAGCCGCTTCAACCGTTTGTCCCATAATCACCGTTACTGGGCGGAGTGGATCGTGAGAGTCTTAATGCCGGCCTTAGACCAATATCAAGAAGAGGCGGGGCTGAATCCTCGCTCGAAAGATTAATGGCTTTGTTCTGTGCGCAGCCCGTCCAACAAGGTGCGCATGAGGGAGATTTCCTTGGCAAGCCGGCCACGCGTGGACGGCACCTCCAACAACTCTTGCTGGGTAGAGGCGTTCAGCGGGACGTGGGCTGCGATCCAGAACGAGAGAAGCGGAGCCGACTGAGGAAGCGTGGCTGGCGCCCCCCCGGAGTGCAACATCGCCCATAACTCCGAGGCTAAAGCCCAAGCCTCTTCCGTCAGCAAGGGAGGAATTGATTCCTCCACATCGTGACTATAGCGAAATTGCCCAATGAGACTGGCCCCCTGATGACGATAGGACAGAATTTGCGCCCGCTGAATGCCTGCCACGGTAATTTGCCAACCATCAGGAGTTTCGCCAATGTCCAGCACTCGACCAGTCGTCGCGATGGTGGCAGGTTCACGATCGGGGCGAGCTAAGGCAAAGACCAGACTATTATCTTGGGCCGCTGCCAGGCGCGCCGCGGCACCCGCAGCACGTGGCCGGACCGGCATGACGGATATAATTCCGGGAAAGACCACCTGCGGGACGGTTAGAAGCGCCATCGAAAAGCTATCGCGTGTAGGCATTAACCACTGCCCCCTTTAAGATATTGTATCATGGAACAGGAAATATAGGCCTGGCTTATTCTCGCCCGTCGTGGCGAAAGGGGATAAAACATGTACAGTTTGACTGAAGAGCAGCAACTCTTCCGGGAGACAGTCACCCGGTTATCGCGTGAGCGTGTCCTGCCGCGGGCGGCCGAAATCGACCGCACCGGTGCGTTCCCCTGGGACATCACCGAGTTATTTTCAGAGTATGGTCTCATCGGCGTAGGGATGCCGGAAGATTTGGGTGGTGGCGGGGCGGACCTTTTAACGTTCTGCATCGCGGTGGAAGAAGTCGCTCGCGTCTGCGCCACCTCCAGTCTCATCATTGCGGCCCAACATTTGGGGGCCATGCCCATTTTGGTGGCCGGCTCCCCGGAACAGAAGCGCCGATTTATTCCCGACATTGCAACCGGAAAAAAATTATCCGCCTTTGCCCTCACCGAGCCCGACGCGGGTTCGGACGCTGGAGGAACGAAAACCCGCGCGGTCAAGGAGGGCGATTCCTACCGCATCAACGGCACTAAGGTGTTTATTACCAATGGGGGGCTAGCCAAAACGCTGGTGGTGTTTGCGTCCACGGAACCCGAAAAAGGCGTTGGGGGCATCTCCGCCTTCGTTGTCGATGGGGAAGCAAGCGGCCTCACCGTGGGGCGCATTGAGGAAAAGATGGGCATTCGTGGCTCGCAGACGGCGCAACTGAACTTCGATGACGTCCGGGTACCGGCCGACCATCTCCTCGGGCGAGAGGGCGAGGGATTTAAGATTGCCATGCGTACCTTGGACCGGACCCGTCCGGGCATTGCAGCCCAGGCCCTGGGCATCGCTCAAGGTGCACTGGATGTAACGGTGGACCACTTGAAAGAGCGACGTCAGTTTGGACGGCCGCTCATCCAACAAGAGGCCATCCAGTTCATGCTGGCGGACATGGAGACCCAAATCGAAGCCAGCCGCCATCTCCTCTACAAGGCCGCCACAGTGGTGGAGACGGCAGGGTTTGAAGCGGAATCATCACCGGAAGTCACCCGGTATTCTGCGATGGCCAAGCTTATGTGCTCGGATACGGCTATGCGCGTGACCACCGACGCGGTGCAATTATTTGGCGGCTATGGGTACGTGCGGGATTATCCCGTGGAGCGCATGATGCGCGACGCCAAAATTACTCAGATTTATGAAGGAACCAACCAGGTCCAGCGCCTGGTAATTTTCCGCAATCTCTTGCAAAAGGAGAACTCCTAATGGAGCGATTGGCCATCCGCGAACTGGCCCGGCACGTCGGGGAGACGGTGGAAATTCGTGGTTGGATGACTCACTTACGGTCGTCCGGCAAGATTCACTTTGTGATTTTGCGTGACGGCACAGGCGAAGTGCAGTCGGTGTTTAAGGTCGGGGAAGGAATGGTCACGCTCAGTGGTATTGAGCGGCTAGACGCGTTGGAATTGGAGTCCTCGTTAAGGGTGGTCGGCCGCGTTCGCGCCGACCACCGTGCCCCCTCGGGTGTGGAAATTGACGCCACCGCCCTGACTCGTCTCGCGCCTAGCCCCAACTATCCCATTCAACCCAAGGAGCACGGCGTCGACTTTCTGATGGAGCATCGCCACCTGTGGGTCAGAAGCCCCCGTCAGGCCGCCATCCTGCGGATTCGCGCCCGTATCATCCACGCCTTGCGCAATTTTCTCGACGACCACGGCTTCGTCGTTGCGGATCCTCCGATCATCACTCCGGCCGCTGCCGAAGGTACGACAACTCTGTTCGGCATCGATTACTTTGGGGAGCCCGCATTCCTCTCCCAGTCGGGCCAGCTCTACATGGAGGCCTTGGCTATGGCTCTCGGGCGCGTGTACTCCTTTGGGCCGACGTTTCGTGCCGAGAAGTCGAAGACACGGCGGCACCTGACCGAGTTTTGGATGCTGGAACCAGAAATGGCCTTCTGTGATTTTGAGGAGAGTCTTATGTGGCAAGAACAGCTACTAAGCTTCGTGGTCCAAGACCTGCTGCAGCATTGCCGTTCCGATCTCGCTCTCTTGGAGCGGGACCTGGGTTCTCTAGAGCGCGTCCAGGCCCCGTTTCCGCGCATCACCTACGATGAAGCCCTAGAGCGGTTAGGTGAGGCAGGGCTCTCGCTCCCTTGGGGAGAGGATCTCGGGGCGCCGCACGAAACGGCGTTGGCGGCCATGTTTGATCGACCGGTGTTTTTAACCCATTTCCCGGCCAAAATCAAAGCCTTCTATATGCAGCCGGACCCAAAGAGGCCTGAGGTTGTACTAGCCGCCGATCTCTTGGCACCGGAAGGTTACGGAGAAATTATCGGCGGTAGTCAGCGCATCCATGACCTAGACCTCTTGTTGGCGCGTCTTCGCGAAAATGATATGGATCCTGAGGCCTACGCCTGGTATGTTGATTTACGACGATACGGCTCGGTTCCGCACAGCGGATTTGGCATGGGACTGGAACGGGTGGTGGCTTGGATTGCCGGTCTCGACCACGTACGCGAGACCATACCCTTTGCCCGCACGCTAAATCGTGTGTGGCCTTAAGAGCGGAGGAGGGAACCAGGGTGCAAGAAGGCTCTTCCATGACCATCGGCGAATATCTTAGAAATTCACGCGAAGCCCGGCATTTGACCATCGCCGACATTAGCCAGGATCTCCATATTCGCGAGGAATATCTCCAGGCGTTGGAACTCGATGCGTGGGACAAGCTTCCCGGCGAGGTCTACGGCCAAGGATTTCTTCGTAGTTACGCGAAGTATTTGGACTTAGATGCGGAGGCGCTGGTCTCGTATCGAAAGCGCCTGGAAGCGCGAAATACTGAGGCCACTGGGTCTGCCCCAGCAGCCGACCGTCCGCCGCTGAGCCGGCGGGACCGGCCGGCCGCGGCCAGTTCTTCGGTCGCACCTATGGGGAAAGCTCCCGTCTCGCGCCGCCAACGCTCCCTGAAGGCAAGCACCGGACCGAGTCCTATGGATTCCGGCCGCACTGTGGTAGGAGCTGCGCTCGTTCTGGTGATTCTCTTTGTGGTAGGTTTTATTTTGATGAAGCCGCATCACCAGACGACAGTGGCTGCTCATACACACCATCCCAAAGGGTCAACGACCAAGCGGCCCAAGCCGAAACACGCGGCCACACACCACCGAAGCCACCCGGTGGCAACCCACGCTCCGGTGGTAACGGAAACGGCCAGCAATACCGCTCAAGGGACAGCTAGTTATCGAGTGTCCAAGTCGCCCGTGTCGGTATCATTGACCTTCGTAGGAACGTGCTGGGTGGAAGTCTGGCAAAACGGCACCACCAAGAACCCCTATGGCGTGACCTACTACCAGGGACAGACATTAACGATTGCCGCCAGCCAAAGTGTGGCGGTACGTCTGGGGAGTCGAGCGGTCCGCATGATGGTCGATAATCAGACCGTGCCGCTTCCCGATGCCCCGACCTATCCGCTACAGCTGAGTTTTCAGCATTCCTGATGAAGGCTTCAAAACCGGATCATACTAGACGAGTCATGATTAAAGGAGGGACCTGGACTCGTGTGGATGACCCGGTTTTCATTAGGTATAGGCGCGATTGGCCTGATATCTCTGACCTCGTTTCCGATCCATGCTCAGGCGACCAAGAACCACGCCCAAGAGCCGGTGCACCTGACCGCTCGGGCCGCCATTTTGGTTGACGCTCGCACTGGGGCGATTCTTTATGAAAAAAATGCCTTTCTGCAGATGGATCCCGCGTCGGTTACCAAAATGATGACCGCCTTATTGGTAATCGAGCATGGTCACTTAAATAAGGTCGTGACCGTCTCTCAGCGGGCCGACTACACCCCAGGCTCTTCGATGCACATTGCCAAGGGCCAGCAATATACGCGCCTTGATTTGCTAAAAGGTCTGTTGTTGCGCTCCGGTAATGACGCCTCGGTAGCGTTAGCCGAGAGTGATGCTGGCAGCGTGGAGAAATTTGTGGCCCAAATGAATGTCAAAGCCCAGGAAATCGGCGCCTTTAACACCGCCTTTGAAAACCCCAACGGGCTCACCAAGCCGGGGCATTATAGCTCCGCTTATGACCTCGCGCTAATCGCCCGTACTGCACTCAGGAAACCGCTATTCCAGGAAATTGTGAAGACTCCGGAAACCCAAGTGACGGAACTCCGCCACCACAGCACCCGCACCATTCGCAACACCAACCAGTTGCTATATGGATTTCCCGGGGCAGACGGGGTGAAGACCGGCACCACCGATGCCGCCGGCAAGTGTCTCGTGGCATCAGCCACCCGCGACGGTCGCCAACTTATTGCCGTGGTACTCCATAGCGACAACCGTTGGGGCGATGCCTCTCGACTGCTGAGTTACGGATTCCATAATTGGCAGCTCCTCGAGGCGGTGCCGCGAGGGCATGTGATGGCCAAAGCGGATATCGTCGGCGGACGGACCTCTTCGGTCGGGTTGGTTCCCCATCAGTCGATTTGGGTCGACGTTCCGGTATCAGGAGATAGCTATCAAGTCTACCTAGCCCATCGAAAACATCTGAAGGCCCCGGTCACTACGAGAAAACCGGCCGGATTCGTCAGTGTCGAGGTGGTGGGGCAACCGCCAGCCCGGGAGCCGCTCTACCCGAGCCGGTCGGTAAAAGCCCAGTCAGTTCCCAAGAAGTTTTGGAGTCGACTATTGGACCCCCATCAACCGCGGTAATTAGGGGCTCCGTAGGTAAGCAATGTCTTCATGGTCACCAATCGATACCCCTCATGCCGCAGGTCCTGGATGATTGTCGGCAGTGCGATATCGGTTTGTTTGCAGGTGTCCGAGGCATGCAAGAGCACAATGTCGCCAGGGTGGGCGCGGGTCACCACCCGGCGAATAATGGTGCCGACGCCTGGGTTCATCCAGTCGAGGGAATCGGTGCCCCAAGTCACCGTGGTGTAGCCGACCTCTTTGGCGGCGGCAATGGTGCGAGGGCTGAAATCGCCATTCGGGGGCCGCACAAAGGTGGGCGCCTTTCCCGTAATCTCCTGAATAACCTGGTTCGCCTTTAAGATATTTTGTTGAACTCCCCTGTTGCTAAGCCCCGTATAGTTGACGTGAGCCCAGCCATGAGATTCCACCTCGTAGCCCCGTTGCGCCATCTCCTTAACTAGGCCCGCATTTTGTTTCGCCCAGGGCCCGGACACGAAAAACGTGGCCGGGACATGCTCCTTTTCCAGAATGTGAAAGACCTTCTCCGGCATTTTGGTACCCCAGGAGATATCGAAGGTGAGCGCCAGAGCCTTCTTATTGGTCACGACGTCGCGTAGCGAATAGCGGTCTTGAGGAGCCAGCGGCGCGGAAGTTCCTAAATCCTGTCCCGGGTACGACACCACCATGACCGCCATAACCGCCAACGCTACCATCACGGACGCGGTCACCACGCGCTTTAACCATTGATGGGGAACGGTGAAGAATCGCACAATAGCCCTCCTCAGAGATTTGATGTACTCTACGTTGAGGTTGTCACCAGGAGAACTCTTGTCCCCAGGCAATTTCTGGGCGTTTTGCCAGCGACGCCGAGGTGAGGGCTTTTCAATCCCCAACGGGTAGGCTATTATCGGGGGCGAGGTGATTTGAGCGTGGCCACCAAGGTGGGAATGGTCAGCCTGGGATGCCCGAAGAATCGGGTGGATTCCGAGGTCATGTTAGGACTTTTAGAGGAAGCGGGATATCAACTAACCCCGGAAGCCGACCGGGCCGACGTGTTGATTGTTAACACCTGTGGCTTTATTGATGCCGCGAAACAGGAGTCCATTGACACAATTTTAGAGATGAACCAATATCGTCAAACGGGCCATCTGAAGGCCTTGGTCATGGCTGGGTGCCTGTCGCAACGTTATCAGCAACACTTATGGGATGACCTCCCGGAAGTGGATGCGATGGTCGGAACAGGGGAGTTCCACCGGATTGTTGAGGCGGTGGACGGAGCACTCCATGGGACCCGCCCCAGTTTTTGGGGTGAAATGCCAGTAAGCGGCATTGAGCGGCCGCGCCGGCTCACCACGCCGCACTATACCGCCTACCTGAAAATTGCTGAAGGCTGCGACCACAGTTGCGCGTTTTGTGCCATCCCGCAAATGCGAGGAGGCTATCGGAGCCGGCCTTTGGCCGACATCCTCGCCGAGGCCCGTCGCCTCGTCAGCCAGGGCGTGCGCGAGCTGGTACTCATCGCCCAAGATTCCACCATTTGGGGTCACGATCTCTACGGACATCCGGAACTTCCAAGACTATTATATGCCTTGCAGGAAATCCCCGACCTGTTGTTCGTCCGTCTCATGTATAGTTATCCCACCCAGGTGACGCCTGAGTTGGTACGGGCCATGCGCGATTTGCCGGTTGTGGCGCCATACTTGGACATGCCCCTTCAGCATGCCCATCCCGATCTCTTAAAAGTCATGGGCCGCCCGTTTCGCCGGGAGAAGACAGAGCGCGTCTTGAACATGGTGCGTGACGCCATTCCCGATGTCACCCTTCGCACCACCTTTATCGTGGGCTTCCCGGGCGAAACGGACGAGCATTTCGCCACGCTGTTGGACTTTATCGAATCGATGCGTTTTGACCACGTGGGCGTATTTACGTATTCACCGGAAGAAGGCACCCGCGCTGAACCGCTAGGCGATCCGGTTCCCGATGCCGTTAAACAGCAGCGGCGCCGCGAGGCCATGCTTCTTCAACGTCGTTTAGTGAGCGGTGTG
This sequence comes from Sulfobacillus sp., assembly GCA_027343765.1. Lineage (GTDB taxonomy): Bacteria > Bacillota > Sulfobacillia > Sulfobacillales > Sulfobacillaceae > Sulfobacillus_B. The sequence continues at coordinate 14,694 of DAHWKG010000065.1, read as the reverse complement.
CGAGGACGTCATGTCGGTCAAGTGATGCCAGTCATTATTGAAGAGACGGGCACCACCGTCAGCGTGGGCCGCGGGGCCACGGATGCGCCGGCCATCGACGGGGTCACCTACGTACGCGGCCAGTTCCCGATGGGGACGGTTGTCCCTGTTCGCATTACGGGGATCAAGGAGTATGATCTCACGGCGGAGCCGGTGTGATTAAGGTTGCGGATTGGTTCACCCTAAGCCGGGTGGTGCTCACACCGGTGGTGGCTATTCTCTGGAGCCTTTCCGCAATGAGTTGGCACTGGTGGGGTCTCGGGATTTTTGTGGTGGCGGGCTTGACCGATTTCGTGGATGGGCGTGTCGCCCGGTACCGAAAAGAAACGGGCAAGTTTGGCAGCTACGTCGACCCGTTGGCGGATAAAATTTTGGTGTTGGGGACGGCCGGAGTCTTAGTGTGGGATCACCGCCTATCGGTGTGGTGGTTCTTCATCGTGTTGGTGCGTGAACTCGCGGTCACTACCTTGCGCTCGGTTCTTAAACCCGGGGCCACTATGCCCGCCAGTCGCGTAGCCAAGTGGAAGACGCTAACGCAAATGTTTGCGGTGGGCGCCGCCGGTGTGCTGACCGGCCCCATTCCCTTGGCGTTGGTTATCTTGTCCGGTCTATTAACGGCGTGGACGGGTTATGAATATCTCCGCGGATACTGGCCGAATATCGAAGTCTGACCCTTCCGATCATTCCCATTAGAGACAAGCATTGACGCGGCGAAAGCCGCGTCCTTTATGTTATACTGCCGAACGATTGGTAAGTGATGTGACCGAAGAGGAGGCGCCTTATGCAAGTATCTGTTAAACAAGTGTTCACCGCTATCATTGTTATGATTTGTACGCTGGGCGTCCTCTTTGGCGGGCAACGGCTATACCAAAGGACGGTGGTCCAGTCTCCTTTGGTCGCAAGTTTAGGGACCATTGCTGGAGTGCGGAACGCCCACCTCAAGCAGGGGACGGTGACCGTCCAAATGGAGCCTAGAGCCGACCTCATGAACGTCTACCGTGCCGTATACCGAGCGGCCGACGAAAAACTGGGGCATGCTCCGGCAGCGATCAATATCGAGAATCATTCGAGTGCGGCATTAAACCAGGTGGCGCAAAGTGCGGCCTTTATGGTCGCCCAGGGTGAGGCGACCGGACAATATGTCGCCATGCAGTCCAACATTCAAAAGTTGGCCGCTCACCATGGGACGTTCGCGCACGTGGAACTTGGGAACCACCATCTCTATCTGACCTTCCGTCAAGGGGGGCGGGTATTGTATCAAGTTGTCCCGGTGCAGATAGGAGGTGCAAGCCATGCGTCTTAAGGAAATTGCTGCCGGGGTTGGCGCCGCTGTCGTTGTGTTTTTGGCCGTGAACGGGATTAACGTCTGGCCTGTGGTGCTCTTGGCTGCATTGGCCACGATACTCTTGGCGACCGGTCTCGGACACCGTTTGAACCTAGGACAAAATCGGAAAGTAGATGTCGCCACCCGTTCGGTCGTGTCATTTCAGGACATCGGCGGTCAAAGCACCGCGAAAAATGAGTTGATGGAGGCGCTGGAGTTTGTGCTCCGGCCGGATGACATGGAACGCTTGGGAATCCGTCCACTGAAAGGCATTTTGTTAACCGGACCGCCTGGAACGGGAAAAACCCTTCTGGCAAAAGCGGCGGCTAATTACACGGACTCAATCTTTATGGCTGCCTCCGGTTCTGAGTTTGTCGAGATGTACGCCGGGGTCGGTGCCCAGCGCGTCCGCCAGCTATTCCGGGATGCGCGGCAAACCGCCCGCAAGGAGAATCTCACCTCAGCGATTATCTTTATCGACGAAATTGAGGTGATGGCAGGCCGGCGTGGTCAACACCAGAGTCATCTCGAATACGACCAGACCCTCAATCAGCTATTGGTGGAGATGGACGGCATGAGCACCCATGAGGATGTGCGGGTGCTGGTGATGGCCGCCACTAACCGTGCCGACCTCATCGATCCGGCGCTGTTGCGTCCCGGCCGTTTTGACCGAACCGTCCGGGTGGACTTGCCGGATCGTCCCGGGCGGGAAGCGATTTTGATGTTGCATACCCGCAACAAGCCTGTGCACACGGATGTCAATTTGGGGCAGATCGCCTTAGAAACCTTCGGGTTTTCTGGAGCCCATCTGGAGAGTGTGTGCAATGAGGCGGCCATTCTGGCCCTCAGGGACAACTCAGAAACCGTCGAGCACCGGCATTTCAAGTCGGCCATCGATAAGGTGCTGTTGGGTGAAAAACTCGACCGTCATTTAGAATCCCAGGAACTGTATCGCGTCGCTATTCATGAAGGTGGCCACGCCATTGTGGGTGAACTGGTGAACCCAGGTTCGGTGGCTTCAATTACCATTGCCCCGCGCGGCATGGCCTTGGGTTTTGTGCGGCAAGCACCAGTCGACGACCGGCTACTACAAACCGTATCGGAACTCAAGAAGGACATCGCCGTATGCTTGGCCGGTTCAGCAGCCGAGCGCCTCTTGTTAGGCGAACAAAGCACGGGAGCGGCCAACGATTTTGAAAAGGCTTGGGATATCGCCCGTCGTATGGTCACCTCTGGTCTCTCCTCGCTCGGGGTGGTGCATGAGGAAGCATTGTCGCCAGAATCTCTTTACCAGACGGTGCAAGAAATCATTCGTGACTCAGAAGAAGAAGTCGAGCATCTGATTTTGGACCACCAAGAGGCATTGAAAGCGCTGGCCGACCTATTGATGGCGCAAGAAACGCTACCGGGTGAGCGGGTACGTGAGTTGGTGGCGTAAGACCAAGAAGGCGGCTCTCGGGTGATACCGAGAGCGGCTTCTTTTAATTGGACAGGAGGTAGGCCGGGGCCGGATGGAGGGTGAAGCCCACTACGCGGTAGCCGGCTCTCAAGCCGTCTTGGAATTGTCCGCGCACGGCCAGTTGCCAGCGCCGGGCTTGATCCGGCTCCGTCTCCTTTAAGCGCCCGATATCATCTGGGATATAAATTTTAAAGCAATGCCGGGCGGGACGAGGACGCGGCCGGGGAGCGGGCACGCGCCACTCCACCAACAGACGGTCCGTGGCCAACCCCCGATTTAGTCCACTCTCCAAAGCCCCATAGTGGTCCGGGTAATACGCGATGACGTCCACTCCTAAAATGCCGACATTGAAGTGGGCGTTTAGTGCCCGCAATGGGTCGAACGTCCAGCGAATGCGACCATACCCCGCTTTCTCCGCCCAGCGGTTTTGGTGATACTTTAAGAGTCGGCCGATGCCGCGATTTTGCCATGCAGGTAACACGCCGGCTTGGTGGGAATACAAATAGGGGCCGTCGTGGTCGAAGGCTCCGATCGACATGGTGAACCCGACCCACTGGTCCGGGGCCTCTCCGAGCCCAGCGACCGAAAGCTCACCGCCAAGGGTCGTCATCACCCGGATCAAAGATGTTGGGACCGTGTCGGTGTTCCCCCAGATTGCTCGCTCCAAGGCGGGGATTAGAGCAAATTGGTCTGGCTCGTTAAGCGTGCGGATCTCAATCACTGGGGTGATTTGAATCGACCTCCTTTCACTTCTTCCACCGTATGTGGATGATGGGTAAGGGGTCCCGGCGGGGGGATTTGGTACACAATTGTCCTAGGGCAGAACCTCACCTCCGCTTGCAGATTTCCAGTTTTTCGGTTAACATAACTTGTTATCGCATCCGGAAAGGTAGACGAGATGATTCGAAGTGCGCATTTAATTGCTGTCGGCGATGAAGTCTTGGCGGGCGAGACGGTCAATACTAACGGCGCCTGGATGGCTCAGTTTTTGATGACCTTTGGGATTCGCCCGATTTTCCAGTGTATCGTGCCGGACAGTCAAGCGGCGATTTCCTCGGCCGTGCTGACGGGCCTTAGCCAGGTCGACTTGGTGGTCGTGATGGGCGGTCTTGGACCGACTGCTGACGACCGCACCGTGGATGCGGTGGGTGCTGCCTTGGGTGTCCCGGTCCAGGTTGATGAGGCACTCTTAGACCGCATTCGGTCTCGGCATAGTCGCACCACCGGCTGGGAAGCGTCGGCCCGACGACAAGCGCGCGTCCTCGCAGGATCGGATATTTGGATCAACCCACGCGGTCAGGCCCCCGGCCAGTTGGTGGCGTTTCGCGACCGGTGGGTGGTCCTCTTGCCCGGGCCGCCGCGAGAACTCCAAGGAATTGCGGAGAGCGCTATGCGGCCGTGGCTTCAGGATCAGAGCACCGGCCAGATTCACCGGGATACCTTTTCGGTTTTCGATTTAGGCGAATCCGTGGTTGCGTCGCATCTCGGTCCTCTGTTAAGTGGGCAACACCCGAAATCCGGTATCTATGCCCAACCGGGACGAGTCGATGTGCGCATAGACACGGATGACAGCCCCATGGGCCGCGTATTACGTCAACGAAGCCGGGCCGCCGTCTTAGCTAGCATTCCGGCCCCCATCTATGAACTGGGATCGTGGTCCAGGGAATCCTTTTTGCTGGAATGGTTGGCTCGGCGAAACATGACGCTCGGGGCCATGGAATCGCTAACCGGGGGCGAGATCATGGCCACATTGGTCCAGATACCGGGGGCTTCACGGGCCCTTAAAGGTGGGGTCGTCGCCTACACGGATGCGATCAAGACGAAGTTCGGCGTAGCGGAGGCGATTTTAACGGAACAGGGCGCCGTTAGTGAAGCCTGTGCTCGGGCTATGGCGGTCAGCATTCGCGACGCGTTCGAGGTGGATATCGGGGTGAGTTCGACCGGCTATGCCGGTCCCGATGGAGGAAACGCGGAAAACCCCGTCGGCACCTTCTATGTGGCGGCCGCGTCAACATCGGGGATCGTGGTCCGTCGTCGCCACACCCCTTTGGATCGCCAAGCCGTTCGGCGGGTGGCGGTGCAAACGGCACTTTCGGCCGTATGGGAACTTTTGAAGTTGCCCACGCTATTGCAAAACCGGGAAGACCCGGAGATTTCAGGACTTGCACAAAATACCTTTTGAGGAGTTACCTATGACTGAAAACGAAACCATTACCACTTTTGAGACCATGGGCCTATCACCGTCTGTATTAAAGGCGGTTCAAAGTATGGGATTTGAGGAGCCCTCTCCCATTCAAAAACGCACCATCCCACTCATTTTGGAGGGCCGTGACCTCATCGGTCAGGCTCAGACCGGTACCGGCAAAACCGCGGCCTTCGGTGTGCCGATTGTTGAACGTCTGGACCACCGTTCCAAGCGGGTACAGGCGCTGGTGCTGGCGCCCACCCGTGAGCTCGCGATCCAGGTCTCTGAAGAAATCACCAAGATTGGCAAGTTTGCGGGCGTCAAAGTCGTGCCGATTTATGGCGGTCAATCATATGATCGGCAGATTCGGGCCTTGGAGCATGGCGCCCAAGTCGTGATCGGGACACCTGGGCGCGTGATGGACCATATCCGTCGCGGCACCTTAAAGCTCGATCACGTCAAGATGATGGTGCTGGATGAGGCCGATGAGATGCTGGACATGGGCTTCATTGAAGACGTGGAGTTTATCCTGCAGAATGTGCCCGAAGAGCGGCAGACTTTGCTCTTTTCGGCGACCGTTCCCGACCCCATTGCGAAGCTCTCGCGCCGGTATCTCAAAGACCCTGTTCACGTCAACATTAGTCCAGAACGGCTTACGGTCCCCCTCATCGACCAGGTGTTCTATGAGGTCAGAGAGTATGAAAAGTTAGACGCGCTCACTCGTATTCTGGACATGGAAGGGGCCGAGCGGACCATTATTTTCTGCCGGACCAAAAAACGCGTGGATGAACTCACGGAGGGTCTCCAAGCCCGTGGCTATACGGCTGAGGCCATTCACGGGGACTTAAACCAGGTGCAAAGAAACCGGGTAATGAAGCGATTCAAGGACGGTGGCAGCGAAATTTTGGTAGCCACCGATGTGGCGGCTCGCGGTCTTGACATTGAGCACGTCAGCCACGTGATCAATTATGATTTGCCCCAAGATACCGAGAGTTATGTTCACCGCATTGGCCGCACCGGACGGGCTGGGCGGTCGGGCACGGCCATCTCGCTTATCCATCCCAAGGAATTCCGCCAGCTTCGGCAGATGGAACGCGTGCTTCACATGCGGCTTCAACGCCGCCCCTTACCGACCATGGCCGACGTGGCTGAAAAGCAACGGGAAGCCTTGAAACATCGGCTGGCCGACGAGATCCAACGCGGCGTGTTGCCGGCCTACCAAGAGTTGGTCATGCAGTTGGCGGAAGAATACGATTCCGTGGATATCGCCGCCGCTGCCGTGCGCCTGATGGTGGACAAAGGACGAGATGCTGGCCCGGATCAGGAGTTTGGGGAAACCGGCGCTGAGCCGGGAATGGTGCGGATGTTCTTGAACCTGGGGCGAATGGATCGGGTGACGCCGGCCGATATTGTGCGAGGGTTGGCTGAGGGTGCCGGGATTCAAGGGAGTGTCATTGGACTTATCGACATTTATGATCGCTTTACCTTTGTCGAAATGCCCAAGGACGCCGTGAACAAGGTCCTGCAAAATGTCGGGTCAATCGTGATCCGCGGTAAGAGTGTGAATTTGGAGCCAGCGCGCCCGCGTTAGCAGGAGAATGGACCCCAGAGGCGAATTTCTGGCTTGAGGTTAGATGGGGGAGGATACATGAATGGCGATGGATCGGGACAAGGCGCTGGACCTCGCTCTAGCGCAGATTGAAAAGCAATTCGGCAAGGGCTCCATTATGCGCCTGGGGCAAGAGTCAACGCGCGCAGCGATTGAGGTGGTGTCGACTGGGTGTTTAACCTTGGACCTCGCCATGGGCGTGGGGGGCTTGCCTCGCGGCCGGGTTGTAGAAATCTACGGACAAGAGTCCTCGGGTAAGACCACGGTAGCCCTGCATGCCATTGCTGAGGCGCAAAAGGCGGGAGGCGTGGCGGCCTTCATTGATGTTGAACACGCCTTGGATCCGTCCTATGCTTCCAAGTTGGGGGTGAATTTGGACGACCTCTTGATTTCCCAGCCAGATACCGGGGAACAGGCGTTGGAAATCGCGGAGGCCCTGGTGCGGTCGGGAGCCGTTGACATTATCGTCGTCGACTCCGTCGCAGCGTTGGTGCCGCGAGCTGAAATCGAAGGGGAAATGGGCGACGCGCACGTCGGGTTGCAAGCGCGTCTTATGTCCCAGGCCTTACGGAAATTGACCGGAGCCATTTCCAAGTCGCGCACCGTCGCTGTCTTCATCAACCAACTCCGGGAAAAAGTCGGCGTCATGTTTGGCAACCCGGAGACAACCCCGGGCGGTCGCGCGTTAAAGTTCTATTCCTCGATTCGCCTGGAAGTGCGGCGGATCGATTCCTTGAAACAGGGCAACGAAGTGGTGGGTAATCGCACACGGGTCAAAGTGGTCAAAAATAAAGTAGCACCACCATTCAAACAGGCCGAATTTGACATCCTCTACGGGGAAGGCATCTCGCGTGAGGGTAGCATTTTAGACTTAGCCGTGGACCTAGGCATGGTCCAAAAAAGTGGAGCCTGGTATGCCTATGGAGATATTCGACTCGGACAAGGCCGCGAAAATACCCGCGACTACCTGAAGGCCAATCCTGAAATTGCCGAAGAGTTGGACCGCCGCATTCGCTTGACCGTCCAAGGAAAACCGGAGCCAGAAGCAGCTGCTGAATCCACACTCGATGCCGAATGAGGCGAAGTCTCAAGCGCTCCGCTGGCTTTCCCAGCGGAGTTTGAGTGTGCGTGAACTGTCCTTAAAGCTAGCAGGCCATGGCTTCGATACCGAGTCCATTCAGAATCTTATCGAAGAGCTAAGGGCTCTAGGGTTTCTCAACGACCGCCGCCTAGCTGAAGAGGTCGTGCGGCGAGCGCTCGCGCATCATGAGGGACCGCTGCGGGTGAGGCAGCGGCTCATGGCGCGCGCATTGGAGCGAGACGTCATTTCCGACGCCATGGCCTCCCTTCAAGAGACCGCTGACTGGCAAACAATTGCCGAACGGCTGGGACAGCGGTACGATAGAGATAACCCGCGGGATCGGGCGCGGCTCATGCGCCGATTGGCCCGGGAGGGATTTCCTACCCCGGTGATCCGCCGCCTTGTTGATAAGGAAGGGAGGGATGACGTGAGTGGCGCTGACGATTATTGATGATTGCATCGCCTGTGGTGCCTGTGAGCCGGAATGCCCGAATAGTGCGATTTCCGAGGGTGCAGACATCTATGTCATCGACCCTAACCATTGCACCGAGTGTTATGGTTTTTATGCCACGCAGCAATGCGCTGATGTGTGTCCGGTGGAGTCTTGCGTGAAAGACGACCACCACCCGGAAACTCAGGAGGATTTATTGGCCAAGTTTGAGGCCTTGTATCCGGGTCGCTCCCGGGAGAATACCGATAAATGGAATCCTCCGGCCTTGTGAGAATACCCGCCTTCCGCTTGCCGCGGCATAGGATGTAGAAGCCGCACGGAGCAATCAGAAAGGGGTGGCAGTGATGCACATGCCGTCGTTTGGTTGGGGAGGAAGCACCCGCGGTCTCGGAACCTTGATCGCGGTCATCATGCGCTACCCAGAGGTGTCAAGCGTACAGTGCGCGCCGGAAGCGAAAACTATGCAAGTAACCTTCGTGGTTCGTGGAGAGATTGACCAGCCAGTCTGGGAACGGCTGGTGGATGATACGGTGGAGACTTTGACAAGCTATCGGCAGATGACACGCCGTCCCCTGAACACCATTGAACTCGGCCGAGATACGGACGGATCCGTGACCACAGTGGAGTTGACCCGCGATACTGGCACGGTATCGGTGGAAGAAATCGGTATTTTTATCGAGATATTGCGAGACCATGCCGAGCTCACCGTGTTATTTGATCCCCACGACCTCTTGGAAGAGGACATGATGGTACAAGAAGAAACCATCCAGGAGCGCTTGCTCGCACTCATTCAAGAAGGCTCCGGTCAATTGGTGGCGTTGCGAGATGAAGGTCGGGTCCTTATCTTCAATACCTAGGAGGTCTCACCGTGCGTGTGCTGATGATTGGTGACATCGTAGGGAAGACGGGGCGCCGCATGGTGGGGCAGCACCTCCCGATGTTGCGTAAATCGGAGGGCATCGATTTTGTTGTCGCCAACGGCGAGAATGCGGCCGGGGGAAACGGCCTCACGCACGACGTGCTGGACGAGCTGCTCAGTACCGGAATCGACGTGATAACCTCCGGGAATCACATCTTCGACAAAAAAGAGATTTTCCAATTCATTGATGATGTGCCTCAGCTTTTGCGTCCCATCAATTTGCCGGCAGAGACGCCTGGCCACGGCTATGTCGTTCGTAGTGTGGCGGGCGTTCCGGTGGCGGTGGTGAATATTGCTGGACGGGCGTTTATGCCTTTTCAATACGATGACCCGCTTAGAGCCATAGACCAAGTACTAGCCTCACTAGACGGAGAAGTGCCTGTGGTGCTAGTCGATTTTCATGCCGAAACCACTTCAGAGAAGGCCGCCATGGGGTGGTACTTAGATGGGCGGGTGGCCGCCGTGGTGGGCACCCACACCCACGTTCAAACGGCGGATGAGCGGGTTCTGCCTGGTGGCACCGCGTTTTTGACTGACCTCGGGATGACAGGACCAGAGGACTCGATAATTGGGGTGAGGACCGAATTAGTCTTGCAGAAAATGCTGAGCCAACGTCCCGTACGGTTTGAAACCGCCGTCGGTCGAGGTCAATTTGGCGCCCTGGTGATTGACATCAGTCCCGCGACTGGTCGGGCAGAGCGTGTCAAACGATTTCTTATCCGCGAATAGGAGGCTTGGAATGCAATTTCATGGACAGTCGCTACCGGTCGTGGACACCCATGCCGATAGTTTGGGCGCTGTGCTCCGCGGAGAGCGCCATCTTTATGACCATGGGTCAAAAGGGCAGTTGGACTTCCCGCGCATGCGGGAAGCTGGGCACACACTACAATTTTTCTCCCTGTGGGTCGAACCGGAGTACAAGCCCGAACGGGCCATGGCACGCCTTATGCAGTACCTGGATGCTTTTTGGACGGAGATTGGGGACCATCCTGAATGGATCCGCCCGGTTACCGATCGGGACAGTCTAGAGTCCTTGTTAAGCGTGGGCGGCATTGGTGGCGTGCCTTCGATTGAGGGGGCGGAAGGAGTGGGCACGGATCCCGCTATGGTCCGCAATTTACACCGTTTAGGGGTACGGCTCATGAGCCTCACCTGGAATGAGCGTAACCAACTAGCCGATGGGGCGGGCGAGGAGCCGGGCGGTGGCGGCGTGAGCCGTGCCGGCCGCGCGATTATCCAAGAGATGAATCGGGTCAACATGATTGTCGATGTCTCTCACATTGCCGAAGCGGGCTTCTGGGATGTCCTTGAAATCTCGACGCGCCCGGTCATTGCTTCACACTCAAATTGTCGTGAGTTAGCCAACCACCGACGCAACTTAAGCGATGCCCAGATTAAGGCGCTCCAAGACCAGGGGGGCGTACAAGGGATTACCTTCGTACGTCCCTTTTTGGGGGGGAGCGAAGACCTAGAGCGAGTCATAGACCACATGTGGCATGCTCTCGAGGTCGCAGGTTCCGATCGCCATCTGGGACTCGGCTCTGACTTCGACGGGGTCGACAACCCCGTGGGAGGCCTGGAAGATGTGACCGCCCTCAGTAAGCTCGCGGAGCGCATGAGCGCCCGCGGACTCAGTGATGAGACCATCGGTCGGATTTTCGGTGGCAACTACCTCGACTTTTTACGAAAAACATGGGCCTAAGGGGGACATAGGGTGAAGGTACATATTCGAGAAGGATCAGGCTTTGATGTGGCGGCGGACCTATTGGTGGTGGGTCTCTACCAGGGAACGACGCCCAAAGATTTAGATGTCAGGTTCAAGGGCGCGATTAACGAAGCGGTGACAAAGGGTGAGTGTACGGGAACTTGGCTTAGCACCTGGAGTTCCTATAGCTTGGGTGCTGTCCAGGCAAGGCGCGTGGTGCTTTTAGGACTGGGACCTCAGGATTCGGTCGGGGTGCGCGAGTGGCGTCTTGCGGCCGGTCAGGCGGGGCAATTGGCCAATCAAATGCACGCCCAGCATGTGGCCTTATGGATGCCCGATTCAAGCTTGGGTGCGGAAGAAAGTGCGCAATTGCTCACGGAGGGTCTCTTAGTTGGGTCTTGGCGTTTTTCCGGATATCAGGCTGAGCCCCCGCGCCAATGGTGGGAAGAGGCCACCCTGGTGGGATTGCCCGCATCGGCCGCTCCCGGGGTGCACCGCGGCGAGATTATTGCCCAGGGACAGAACCTTGCCCGGGAGTTGGGATTTCGACCCTCTAATAAACTTTACCCCGCCTTATTGGCTGAAGAGGCTTTGAAAGCGGGATCCGAGCATGGGTTTTCGGTGGACGTGTTCGACGAGACAAAATTGGCCGAATTGGGAATGGAAGCGTTGCTCGGCGTAGGGGCCGGTAGTGTGTTCCCGCCGCGCCTTGCGGTCATGCGCTATAACGGTGGGGGTCCGCGCACCCTGGCCTTGGTCGGTAAAGGCATTACGTTTGACTCGGGGGGCATTAGCCTGAAGCCTCCGGCGGGCATGGAAGAAATGAAATACGACATGCTCGGGGCCGGTGCCGTCCTTGGGGCTATGGTCGCCATCGCCGACTTGAAGCTGCCCATTAACGTGGTGGGCATCATGGCCATCGCCCAGAACATGCCATCCGGTTCCGCGTACAAGCCGGGTGACGTGGTTCGTGCCTTTAACGGCAAGACCATTGAGGTGACCAATACCGACGCCGAAGGTCGGGTAGCACTCTCGGACGCTGTCAGCTACGCCGCGCACCTCGGAGTGGACTGGATTGTCGAGACCTCCACCCTCACCGGTGCTGTGGTCACGGTCTTAGGTCACGAGGCGACGGGTTTGGTGGCCACCGACGATCCACTAGCAAGCTTAGTGTTGCAGGCCTCCGAAGCCGTCGGCGAGCGGGTGTGGCGCCTGCCCATTTATCCTGAGTACCGAAAGCTCTATCACTCCGAGGTGGCCGATATCAAAAACTCGCCCGGCCGAGATGCCGGCACCATAACTGCGGGGATGATTATCAGCGAATTTGCCGGGAACGTACCCTACGCTCACCTGGATATTGCCGGCACCGCCTGGACGGCGGCAGGGCCACTCAATAGCGTGAAAAATGGTCCCACCGGCGTCATGGTGCCAACCTTTGTCAAGCTAGCGGATATGCTCAGCCGTTAGGCGAGCACGAACGGGCCGGAAAACCGGCCCGTTTTTCTTACATCTGCAGGCAGAGGAATAAATTCCCAGACTCGTCGGTATACTAGGGCGAGGAGGCGACAAGGCTTGGCATTGATCAAAAACCCGACCTATGAAGTTCACCGTTTAGAGATGCGCGTAGCGCAACTGGAACGCGAATTAGCCCGTCTTCGCGCCAGTCGCCGGGTCTTACTGGAACTGGTGGCTTTCCAAGACCGCCAGCAGCGGCAACGCTTGGGCGCTCTGGAACGCGAAAATCGTCGGCTTCGCCATCGCAATCCTTACCAACCGTGACCAACACCCTCGGGGTATCTTTCCAGCCCCTGTCTTCCATCCTAGCCAGGAAGGGAGCGCAGGGCATGACCAGGCAGGGCTTTGGCGATTGGCTAAAACAAAACCGCAGGTTGGTGCTCCTGATTGCCGGTCTGACTCTCGTGTTTCTAGTCGTTTGGGCAATCGAGGCCGTCGCCAAACCGCGTCGTGCCGCCCCGATGCGGTTTGACGACGGCCCGGTTTCAGGTCATCGGATTTTACGAGAACAAGACCTCACGGGCGTCCTTTGACGCCCATTATCCTAAGCTTACCACTGTGAGCCCGTTGTGGTTCAGCGTGAGCCCTACGGGCTCCGTGACTGACACCGGTTACGACAAGAGTTTGGTGGCCGTTGCTCATCGCCATCCTATCCCGGTGGTTCCCCTTCAATGACGGCGGGAATAACACCGTGCTGCTAAGCTCCGCTGCTCGCCAGAGAGCGGCCATGAATATTCTTCGCGTGGTCAAGAGGGACCGTTTAGACGGACTAGACATCGACGTCGAACTGTTGGCACCTTCCAGCCGTAATGGACTATCGGTCTTCACCCGCGACCTGGCACGTCGCTTGCACTCGCTGCATAAGTTGGTCGAGATTTCGGTATTTCCCCTGAAAGGTATTTCTCCGGCCATCAGTGAGCCTACAATTATCGGACCTTAGCTCGGTCCGCCGACGACCTCGTGATGATGACCTATGATTATCATGATAGTGGCGGGACACCTGGATCGGTCGCACCGCACGGTTGGGTCAAGAGTAATGTCCTGGCGGCACGAAAAGCCGTCCCGGCGAAAAAATTGTTCTTGCGATCGGCCTGTATGGATATGATTGGGTGAATAACGGGGCACCGGGGCCCGTACCGACTGTGCCAGATATTGAGGCTAAAGCGATGGCGGCACATTATGGCGTGCCCATTCTCGATGTGGCCTCAGAGTCGCAGAACATGTTCACCTATACGGCCAGCAATGCCACCGGACACGTGGTCTGGTTCATAGGTGACCGTTCTGCCAAGGCCCGAGTACAACTGGCCCGCCATGAGCGTTTAGGCGCCATTTCCCTCTGGGAAATGGGCCAGGAAGACCCGGCTTTTTGGTCCCGTGTCCCTTAACGGGGGACGGTTGATGGTTAGCAACGACGCCACATTGCTCTTGGCAATTTTCTTGGGATACCAGTTGGCCGCACCCCTTTGGCGCGGTTCGAGAGCTAGTGCAGCCGACCTTTTGGCGCTGTTAGCCAGTTTTACCGTGCTGGGTTTGGTGCCGGCGCTTAGCTTTACGGGCCTTCGGCTGGGGTGGCTGTTTAGCGGAAGTTTGCTTAGCTGGCAAGCCATAGCCCGAATGCGCCGGCAAGGCCGGGTGAAGCCTGTCTATTTAGCCGTCTTGGACGGGGCTGGGGCATGGGCTGCACTAGTGCTGGCAGGTTCCAGCCTGGCGGCCGTGTTCGCCGGGGGGACTGCGGGAATTTTTTTGGCCATCGCCATCGGCCCCTGGCCCCGCTGGTTGGAACGAACACTGGAACCAGCAGAATGGCTCCTCATGGGGGCCATAGGTCTCAGGACTTTAGTAGCGGCGGCTTGGGGTCCGAAATGGGAAACCTGGCCGATATTGTTGATGATGGTTCCCTGGCTTATACTCTGGGACGTCGTCGGCGGAACCAGGTCAACACTATCCACACGATGAAGAGAACGATGACGGCAGCCAAGAAGTAGTGGGTCCATCCCCCGAGGTCCTTCCATCGGTTTCCAAAGGCGAAACCGAGGTAGGTGAAGAGGACGGTCCAAGGCAGAGCGCCTAAAAATGTAAAGCCAAGAAAACGTCCCACCGACATGTCAGCCACCCCGGCAGGGAGAGAAATGTAGGTGCGAATCCCCGGTAACAGTCGGCCAAAAAATACCGCTCCATCTCCATGGCGTTGAAACCACGCATCCGCCCGGTCCATTTCATGACGGCGCAGACCCACATAGCGCCCGTAGCGCTCCACCAGGGGGCGTCCGCCGTAGCGGGCGATCCAAAATCCAATGAGGGCACCCACCAACCCGCCGGCAAGCCCGGCGGCCATGGCGGCCACCAACGAGGTGCGATGCGTATAGGCCAAGTATCCTGCATAGGGGAGAATGATTTCGGAGGGCAC
>DAHWKG010000043.1:0-2716 GCA_027343765.1 Sulfobacillus sp. | reverse complement strand
CACCCACCGGGCCGTCCATGCCAGCCCACGCATGCTCCTGATCCCCGACAAACGTGGTGCCACGGGTGGGCCCTGTGGCGTCGTACTCCACAACGGACGTCACCCATTGGCGCTTCCCGCTCACATAAACCGGTGTCTGTCGGTAGTTTAAGAGGGGAGCGGGGACGGTACTGCCGGTGGGAAGCGAATCTCCGGCAAATCCACCGTGTTGCAGATAACCTTTCACCATGCTCGACGGTACCGGATGCTGGGCCGCGTCCGGATAATCCGCCAGTACCGCCTCGCGCGACACGTACTCTCGAATGCGATTTGGTGTGTTGGGGTCGCGGGCGAATTCCACACCGAGTCGGCCGACTTCCATGGTTTGGCGCCACGCAACCCAGGGGGCATCAGGGCGTGGGTCCATGGGGGCCGTCTGCCAGCCGTGTGCCGGCCGCTCCCAGCGCGCGCCGAGTCCATACCGTGTCGTTAGATCGGCTGTCCGCTCGAACACGTCTTGGGCTTGCACCGCAGTGGGCCATTTGGCCTTGGGAATCTTGGCCTGACGATATTGGTCGGGACTGCGGTGGACCAACTGGCCATCCCGATATTTCACGTCATCCGAAACCAACGTGACCGTCGAAAACCCGAGTTGCCGTGCATGGTCCGTGGCGGCACGTACGGAGTCGAACAGCATGGGCACCGCCGCAACCGGACGAGTCTTCGACCACAAAGGTGCATCCTTGAGGCCCGGCTCCCGGATTTCGACCCCCTGCCATAAAAAAACGCCCCCGCGCATGGGGTCGCGCTGCACCATCAGGCCGCGCAGTTCTTCGGTACGCCACGTTAACGGCGATTCCTCTGTCACATCGGACGATTCATCGTGCAAATTGCGCGGATCCTGTGGCCACTGACTACGGACAGCCTCAAACGGATCAACCTCGACCACACGCGAGGGTGTCGGAAGATGAGCGGCCAAGGTGCTGTCTCGATATTGAATGACAACATCCGTCCGTTCCTGATGGGCGGTTTGGGCAACAGCCATCCAGGCGTTAGCCTCGGGGGAGGGCGGTCCGCTCCATTGCAAGACTCGTGTGATTCGCGGGCCTGGGTCGGTCGCCACCACGCTCTTATGCGCATCGCGCCATGTCAATGCGGCAAACTCGCCGGCAGCCTTCTCGGTATCAAAGACACCCAACACCATCCGCGGAGTAACCTTTTCGAAGGCTTCGCCCGTATCGCGCCGATGCAGTTGACGGAGGACGGGGGTTGGCACTTCCGCGCGCCAACTGCCACTAAACGGCGCTTCCGGCGCGGCCTCGTAAACCAAGCGCGGTTGCCATTCTCGATGGTACGGCGATATCCCCTTGAACGGGGAGGAGTTGGAGCCCTCAGGACCAGATGGCCCCCCGGCACTCGTGGCGTCTGGATTGTCTTCGGTCGGGTCTTCAGACTCCAACAGCGCTTCGTCCACGGGCGGCGGCGCTTGCGTCACTTGACGCCATTGTTCCGCCGCATCGGCATCCATTGCATCCCAACTAATGCGCGGCATCTACATCGTCTCCTTTCCGTAGAACCCCAGGTCTAAAACGCGAGACGGGGAATTCCCACAGCCGGTTCCGGCGTCTTCATAGCTGCGTCTGGCGCCGTTGCCGCTACCTCGGGCGTCAGGACGACGTTAGGCGCAACCGTTGTCGCATCAGCCACCCAACGATGATCGGATTGGCTGCGATAGGCCGTCAGTGCAGACTTTGTCGGAGTCGTCCGAATCGGTGGGGGATAGCCCGCCTTGCGGGCATAAGCTTCCAAGTTCATCGGCGACTGCCACTCCAACACCGCTGGGTGACCCTGATGTCCAGCGGTTTCGAGTGTGACTGTCCGCGTCACGGCATCCTCGCGCCACAAAATGAAGGTGGGCTGATGTTGCGGTGTCGGCGGCACCTGACCGTAATAAAACTGAGCCGGCCCTGCAGAGGCTTCCGGAACCCGCGCCATTTGCTTGCCGGGATGGAGGGAGTTTCTCACAGCGCCTAGGGTTCGGTTGACCATGCGTTGCACCTCGGGTGGGACGTCGATTTCGGGGGGGTCGGGTACCTGATAACCATGGAAATCACTTAAGAAGTCACGGGCTGCGTCTGCTGACGGAAAAAACGCCGGCCATTGCGCTTGATGATTCTGCGCGCGCATGACATCGGGCGGGTGTCCCTCGCGTTCCTTCCATATCACATACAAATGCATGTCCGCCGCACCAATGCGAAATTGATCCGCTTGGGGATGCAGACGCGGCGGGGGGGCGGTGAACTCCTCGATACTTTCCCCGGTCGCGACCCGAGCCGCCAGTGCGGTCCACAGCGCGCGCGTGCCCTCCGGATGTTCGGCCGCGACACTCCGTAGCGTCTCCACGACGTCCTGGTGGCGGTCGGCGACAAGCGTACCTTCGGTGCCTTCAGGAAAGTTGTACCGATACAGCGTGTCCGGTTTGTGTAAGTCTAAGAGACGAAACTGCCCCAGCTGTCCTGCAGCCGGAGCCACCGTGAGGACCCGCACGTCCGCCTCGGGCACTGCCGTCGTGCGCACGCGGGGATCGGTTGTTGGCTCTGGGCCTGTAGGCCTTTCGAAGGCCGCAGCCTGTTCCTCCAAAGCCGACCGAACAACAGGGGCACGTCGGTCAGCCAACACAGGTAACCGCAAATCATTGAGCGTATCCATCCAAAGCCCATGCTTCACCCCACCCATG
>DAHWKG010000040.1:0-4443 GCA_027343765.1 Sulfobacillus sp. | reverse complement strand
TTGGACTTTCACCAACAAGCACTGCGACCTGCCGGTCGCACAGCGGACCTGGCGCTTTTGCGCCAGTGGCTCGCGGATCGGGCGACGTATCCGACGCGCGCGGCGATCGCCCGCGCTCTGTGTGAAGCTCTAGACTGGCGCCGGCCCAATGGACAATGGAAGGATATGTCCGCCCGCCAAGCCCTGCTGCGCATGCAGGCCGACGGGCTCATTGCGTTGCCCCCGGCCCGCCATACGGGCGGCGGCAGTTCCCGCAATCCGCCATTGACCTTCACGCCAGCATCCGACCCCCAAGCTCCGGTGACGGGGTTCCGCGGAGATCTGCGCGACCTGCGACTCACCCGGGTCACGCACCGAGGGGAGTTCGCGCTGTGGCGCGAACTGGTTGCCCGCTACCACTACCTGTGACTACACGCCCCTCACGGGGGCGCGGATGCATTACCTCATCTATGACGGCGATCGTTTGCTCGGCGCCATCGGGTTTGGCGCCAGCGCCTGGGCGCTGGGTCCCCGCGATCGGTGGATCGGATGCACGCGCGGACAGCGCGAAGCCCGGCTGCCCTTCGTGGTGAACAATGCCCGCTTTCTCTTGCTCCCCTGGGTACGGGTCAAATACCTCGCCTCGGCCGTACTGTCCCTCGCCGCCAAGCAGGTCGTGCAGGACTGGGAGGAGCAGCACCACTTCCGACCGGTCCTGCTGGAAACCTTCACCGATCCTCGGCTTTATTCGGGGACGTGCTATCGGGCGGCCAACTGGACCTACGTCGGCGATACGCAGGACCGCAGCAAACTCGACCGCTACGCGGAACGGAAGGTCCCCGTGAAGGCCATCTTTCTGTATCCCTTGGACCGTCGGTTTCGCGAGATCCTCACGAAACCCTAACAGCCCGAACGTCGTCTACCGAATATGTACACCCGGAACCCTTCGGTTGCTCTTCTCGCCCCAATAGCGCGGCCGACGAAAAGCGTGTTATGGCTTGCGCACGGTGTACTCACACGGTATTCACAGTGGCGCAGTCCTTCTCGGCCAGCATCGGGGCGACTTACTGCATTAACGGGCAGGTTAGCGCAGTAGCGCCGTGGTATCTTGGATAGCATTCTGCACAAAGTCGGGTACGCTCTGCAACGAATCGAGCGGGGAATGACGAATGCCCTGCAAAGCCCCAAATACCAAACTATTGCCGATGGCATCCCAGCCCGCCTCGCGAACGGCGGTAATGGGATTCCCGGGACCGTTGCCAGCGAGATCGGACGGGTCATGGGTCGGAAACGATAAGACTGCGGCCAACACAATCGCGAAATTGGGGAGGCTGTGGTCCTCAGGGTACCCGGCAAACGGTTCGAGAATCGACCCAATCCGCTCTGACCAGGGCCGTCCCATAACACACTCGTTGGTCACATGAGTTAAGAGCGCCAGGGCTGCCGGCTGCGCGTCTTGATAGCCCGCCACGTCTCTCAGCGTTTCGGTGAAGGCCGCAGCCAGCGGCCATCGGTCGGTGGTGGCGTTGCACAAAGAGGCCGCCACTTGCGCCACCACGTAGGCCGTCCAGGTGCCCCACCCGGCTTGTGCCACGGTGGCATCGTGGTAGGCCAACGCGCCCGATTGGGCCGGAATTGCTGAGTTTAGAACCCCCCATAGGGGGGCTCGTCGCATAGCTCCGGTGGCTTCCCGATACGGATGCCACGGAGGGCGCCGTTTTAGCCCCAAGAGGTATTGCTCCGCACGAGTGTGCTGAATCGCAGACGCATGCGTGACCCAGTCTTGGAGGATCGTGCCAGGATCCAGGATGTGCCCAAAGATCCGGGACGGAGTGAGCGTCGAGATAAGATACGGCCAGTGAACGATCGCGTTAAATGAAGCGACGGTTTCCCCGTAGCCAGCACATCGCGAATGGCCGCGAAGGCCCCTGCCCACAATCCACGCACATGCGGAATCATCGCATCGATCGGCAATCGCCGTTTGACCTTGATAAATCCTACGGGAAACGGATGGAATGGATAGAGAACCCTTGCTCGCTGAGCTAGCGGCACGCCTTCGTTGAGCCACCGTTCGGGATCAAAACATCGGTTCTCCGTGTCCACCTGAAAACCTTCCGCCCACGCCTGCTTCAGACTATCGTTCAGTATACTGGGGGCCCGATGTTGGTGCGCCATGAGTCTCTATCGCTTCCTTCCCTCCTCTAGGAGACTTTTCATAAAGTCGGTTGGTCCGAGCGGAATGGGCGGACACGGGTTCGACTAGCCTAGCGCGCTCGATTCCGTGGCAATACGATGCCCGGGATCGGCCAGGTTTCGATCCGCGAACGTGTATGCGATTGTGGCCCGCATCCCCTCCTTTCTTATCCTCGCTTAGGCTGCGGCGCGCCGACTCCAGGCCTGGTGGTGGGCCACGATGGCCCCCATCGCCAGCCGCGCCAGCCAGAGATATGGCCGCCGATGATGGGCCCGCTTGATGCCATCTTGGGTCCACAGGCTGAAGGCCCGCTCGACTCCGGTCCGTTCCGCGTACAGGCGGGACCAGGCGGGGGTGCCGTACGGCACCCCACTGTCGGCATACCGTGATCCCCGGTCGTTGACCGTCACCGTTTTTCGCGCCTTGGCACAGGGCTGATCACACGTCGCGTGCTGGCGTTGCCGGAGCGGACAGGCATAGACGGTGACCCCCAAACGCTTTTGGCCCAGACAAATGAGCGCCTGACCCGCTGGGCACTGCGGCCGATTTTGGGCATCCAAGTGCATCCCGGCGGCCTGGGCCGCCGGACTCAGGTGCGCCGGCTCAACCGGCCCATGGGGCGCGAAAACCGGCACGATCCCCCGCGTCCGGGTAAAGGTCCACAAGTCATTGACATCAAAGGCGGCATCGCCAATCATATGGGTGATCTGGATCGTGGGATCTTCGACCGCATACAACGCTTGCGTCTTGACCACCAAATCCGGATACGCCACGGCATCATTGCGATTGCCGGGGTGCAAGGCGAGACTCACCAGCAGCGGGTGACTCGTATCGTCGGGCATGCCATTGACGACTGCTATCGCCAATGGCATGTATCCGAAGAAGTAGCGATGGCGGTGGCTATCCCAGCCCAACAGCGCCATCGGGTCGCTAAACCACCGTAAGCAGGCACAGCGTTTGCTGGCGCACGCGCACCGCTTTTGCCCGAACGAATAGGCGCCGCTGTCGATGGGCGACCCATCCGGGGCCAGACGCCACGTCGCCGGCAGCACCTGGCGGTGGACACTTTCCACCGCCGTGGTGGCGAGCAATCGGTCCCAGATGTCACTGGGGCGAGCGGGCCGTCGGCCCCGCTGGGCTTCCCGCAGCACCCGTCGCGTGACCCGCTCCACCGCACCCGGCCGGCGCGGGGGCATCTTTTGGCCGGTTTTGAGTTTCAAGCGGCGACCCGACGGGCGCCGCCAGGCGCCCTGCCGCGGATGGGCTTCGGGGACCAACCGCCGTAAGAATCCGTAGATGGTGCCGATGGCGGGAATAGCGTCCGGGGTGGGCCAGCCACACAAACGGGCCAACAAGGGACTCTGCCGCACCTGCTGGAGTCCATCGACCAAGCTGGTGACCTCTCGAACCGTCACCAAGCCCAGAAAGCGCAATAACGCGGCCGGATCGCTGGCCGGACGTCCCCGGTCGACGGCATACCGATCCCGGATCCGGGCGACCAGGCGGTCGATATCGGCGGTGAGACTCCAGGTCAGTTCGGCGCGCCACGCCTCGGGGTTCCCCCATTCGGGGTGCCAATCGGTTTGCAGTTCGTGGATCTGGGTGCGCATCGCAGCGTTGGTGAGGCTGGGTCGTAACATCGGGGATCCGCCCTCTCTCGGTAGAGTAACTGGCATAAACTGTCAGTCATCCGAGTTTCGGGGCCGATTCCTAAATGTCAAGGGATGTTTGCGGAACTTTGACTGAAGGTTTACTGATGCTGGAAGGATTTGGTGTTACAAATCCCGGTGGCGAGGCGGCCCGGACCGGGCCGCTGGGTTGGGGTCGAGCCTTTATGAAAAGTCTCCTAGTAGGCGTTTCCTGCTTGCAACCAGGATGCGTCCGTTCTTCCCAGCACTGTCAACGAGGAAGCCAAGCGCTCCGTTGACAGTGTTGACTACTGGCGGCGTCTCGCCCGGGCAAAGTCCGTCGTCACCACACTTGCGGTACTTCCGAAGTGACAAATGTGATCGTGGCTGGGTTGTGGGACCACAACTTCGATCTTGGACGATTTACTCCAGTGGCCTTAACGGAGGCGTATGCGCCTTAAATCTGGTTCGAGTGGGCGGGAATGATCGACCAGAGAGTGAGGATTGTATAGCGTGGCTATCGTTGCTATACACTATGGATTCAGACCGATCACGCCGGGCGTCTTCGGCGCGATCCGATAGCAAGAAAGCAGGGCTCGCTGGCGCAAGACACCGGAAGGGGCCAGGCTGGGCGTCTGGCGG
>DAHWKG010000023.1:0-8318 GCA_027343765.1 Sulfobacillus sp. | reverse complement strand
GCGATGCCAATGCCGAAGTGATTCATCTCTATCGGACGCTCGTGGACGATACAGAAGGGGTGATTGGTGCGCTGGCGGGTTATGCTAACACACCTGAGACTTATTTAACCGTTCGCGCGACGGATCCCACGACGCTGGATGCCGTCCAGCGAGCGGCGCGATTTCTTTATCTCAACAAGACTTGCTTTAACGGCCTCTATCGGGAAAATCGGCGGGGGCAGTTAAATGTGCCCTTCGGGCGTTATGCGAACCCGATCATCATCAATGCCGACGGGATTCGAGCCGCTCGACCCCTGCTGCAAACCGCGACGTTAGCCCACGCCTCGTATACCGCATTAGACGGCGTAGTTCAGCCCGACGACTGGGTCTACTGCGATCCACCGTATGTTCCGGTGTCGGTCACGGCCCGATTTACCGCCTACACGGCGGGCGGCTTTTCCTGGGGGGACCAGGAGCAGTTGGCCGCGACACTCCGGCATTGGGCCGACCAAGGGGTCTTCGTGATGACCACCAATGCGGCGGTGCCCGCATTGCTCGCGCTCTATCCCGGATTTTGGCACCGGATTGTCCCGAGCCGGCGGGCCATTAATCGCGTTGGGTCGGGGCGTACCGGGGCCCAAGAAGTCATTCTGACGTCGTATCCAGTTCCCGGAGCAGCTCGACTCGGCAGCTAGCGGCCCGTCCCGGGCCATCTTTTTTCAAAGTGTAATTGATGCCAATTTTCCGATCGCTTCACTCTATCCCACCCCAAAAACGAGAGGTGTTCTTCGTGCAACTTACACTGGAACTGACGGCCGAAGAGGTCGGATATCTCAAGGAGCTCCAAGCAGACTTTGCCCACCAAAAGGCTCACGATCAGGCCGAGTACCCGAACGTGTATGTGTTGGTCGACTTTCAGGCCGTCGCGGTCGATCCCGACTACGAGACGGGTGGGGTGCTTCATTTCAGCGATCCGTCCACCGACAACTACGCCATGACGCTGGCGGATCTCCCCGACTACTTCGATAGCTGCCACCCGCAAGGTATCGCGGCGTTTCTTGATGCCCATTCGGATTTTAATTGGGAGTCCGAGAGCGACGTAGAGCTCTTGGTAGAGGAGTTTCCTGACATCGACACTTTCCACAATGCTTTGCGCCAAGTTGATGTGCAGACGTTCTTGACCCGCCAGTCCGCCGAATCCCACTTGGCGGCCAATCGGCATCACTATCACGACCAGGCATTCATCGACCGACGCAAGGTGTGGCGCGACCCGGGGATGAAGTCCCTGCTCTTGATGCTGTACGGCGCGACGCTACCACAAGACAAAAACGCGGCGCAACCTCAGGCTCTTCTCAGGTCCGTCTCCGTGCCCAGCGATTCGACGCTACTCAATCTGCGCACCGGGGACTTCGTGGATGTCCTTGCGGGACACTTGTATCAAGTGACCGCAGTCCGACGCGATCCGGATGGGTTTGCGGTGGCGTGGCAACGGGTGCATCGAAAAACGTTAATGCCGATACACCGTGATAGTTGCAAACCCTCTCTAAAGCCGCAAGAACTGGCATATTACCGATGCCTGAATACCCGTTCGGGCGAAGATGGCACAATGGTGTACCAGATCCAGAGGGACTATCCGCCTATCACACCCGAGATGTTGTAGCCGCTCTGCGGCTATGGTTCTTCTTGGTATCGATTATGTCGAGGAAGAGAGGTGGATTGCATGGCAATTCCTGAACTAGAACCGTGGTGTGGTAGCTGGGTCGTGAAGGACCGGCGTTCGGGGCGCGCAATGTTCGAGACTTTCGACCGAACCATCGCCGAGGACGCAAACCCCGAAGAATATGAGGTCATCACAACCTATCGCTATCTCGTCAGTCTTAACAAAAAGAACCAATCCACGCCGGAGGGGGTCCCTTCATGAGCACCCATATCGAACATGGCTCGCGTATTCGCGTGAAGACCATCGCCGAACTTAACGCGCTGATGCTTACTTTCCGCCAGCAGATCGAAGCCGTCGCCCGGGACTTGTACTATCGCCAGACCGCCGCTCTGGTGTATCAAATTCTCGACGAGGCGCTATTACAGCCCACGGAAGACGCGTTCCATCAGGCGGTGCGGCACGAATATGCGACCCAGCCGATCGACGATCCCCAGCCGTTTCTCGAAACCGATCTGCGCTGGATTGTGCGACAAATCGTCGGCGATCATCAGGCGAAGATCCAACGCACTCAAGAACGTGATCCACTCTATGATTGGGGATGTCACCTCTCAGCCATTCCTCACAAAACGGGCGTCTACGTGCTGTTGTACGCGGAACAAAACGCCTATCACGATTTGTGGCAGGCTTTGCCCGAAGTAGAGGACTACGCCTACTGGAATCACACCGATCCGCCGGACGGGATGTCGCAAGCCCGATGGGAGCGCCGCCGCCAGCGGTGGGATGCCTTGATGCCTGATGGCGTTTCCTCACACGCCGGGATGACCATCGACATCTACGATCCTCTCATCGATTGGGAGAATCGGTTGTGGGAAGTCAAACCGGAATACATTCCTGATTACGAGAGCCGGGTGCGGCATTGGGCCTTCGATCGCGTCGTCCAGGAGATCTGGGAGACCGAAGATCCCGCCAATCGGGGATTTCGGACTGTGTTTCGCGCGCAAAATTGGATCAAAACGCCGGCGGGCGCTGAGCGCTGGAAGGCGATCCAACAAACCATACGCGACATCATTCCTGCAGTCTGGGACAATGCGTTGCTGCATCAAACGCTCCCGGAAATTTGGCAGGCGTTAAATCAGAAAGGCGGGAAAACGAATGGCTGATCCGATCTCCACTTACTCCGACGTGATCGTCGATTTTTGGGCTCCGTGGTGCCAGCCGTGTAAGACTCTCGCCCCGATCGTGGACAGTTGGGAACGATCCGGGCTCGTTCCGGTTGTCCGGATGAACGTCGATGAGTCGTCGGCTCTGGCCTCCCAGTTGGGCGTCCAAAGCCTTCCCACGCTGGTTCGTTTGCAACACGGGGTTTCTGTAGCAACGGAAAGGAAATGGCAATGGCCTACGTACCGTATAACGTTGCCCGTCAGAAAGCAAACTTTTCCATGAGTTCCTGACTCACTTGTCCCCCTAAAAATTTGGCATTTCGGTGGGCGCCGAATCGTTCGGAAGATACGATGGTCCTGGTGGTGGAGACCACACGTAATTTCTGGAGGGATGTATCGTGAGTGTGCAAATGGTTCGGTTAGAGGGCCGCGAGACCGGTAAATATTGGACCCGTGTTGACCCCGAATTGCTGTTGAGCATGCCGCCGTTTTGGGAGCATGTACCGTATCCAACCACCATCTTAGGAGGTGGATAACCGCCATGGCCCAACAAACGGTATCGTTATCGCCGCGTGGTCCCTATGGGTTCGGCCTGGTCCTCGCGTATCTTCGATCGTCTCCCTCCGCCATCGTCGAGCGCGTGAGCGAGAATGGGTTTCAACGGGCGTTGGTCATCGGCCCCGGGGTGGTCGTCTCCGTGCACCGTCAGGTGCTCCTCCCCTCGACGGATCCCCTCACGCTGACGATCACGGCCGAGCGCCTGACGTCGTCCCTCATTGAGGCCACCACGGCGCATGTGCGACGGTTACTCTGTCTTGATGTCGATGGGCATCCGATTGAAGGCCATTTGGCCCGGCACGATCCGGCCCTCGGAACCTATGTTCAGCAATACCGGGGCTTCCGCCCAGTCCTGCTGGGATCGCCGTGGGAGGCGCTCCTGTGGGCCGTGTCGGGTCAACTCGTCAGCGTCGAACAAGCGCGGGGTATCAAGCAACGACTCGTTCAACAGGGGCAACGCGCCGTCCAGGTCGCGGACACTCGTTGGCCGCTCCCGCCCGATCCGACGTGGGTTCTCCAATCCGGTGTGGATACCTTACGGATCCTGGGCTTGAGTCGGACGAAAGCCCAGGCCATCTACACCGTCGCAGACGCCGTCACGCAGGGAACTTTAGATCTGTCCCCAGGTCTGGCCGGGGCCCGAGTGGCGTCCGCTCTCGACCAACTGGAGACGATCCCGGGCATTGGGCCTTGGACACGGGCGATGGTGGCCCTCCGTGGCTACGGCCAACTAGATGTCATACCGGACGGGGATGCGGGATTACAAACTATCGTCGCCCGGCACTCGTTCCCTACAACCGAACGTTTGACGGCTCAGGCGTTGCGAGCACATGCCGCCCGCTGGGCACCCTATCGTGGATGGGCGACGTATCTTTGGTGGCTTCAGTTGCAAGCAGAAGCGCTCGCGCGTCGGGCTAACGCGGCGTATGAAAGGGGACATCGACAATGACCGACGCCCATCGGGGGTTTGGCGCCATTGGATTTATCTTGGCGTGGATCATGGTGGGGGCGAACGTCCCCTCTCCGTTGTACGCGGTATATGCCGGACGATGGCACTTTGGTCCCGCGACTATTACCGCCATTTTTGCAATCTATGTGGCCTTTTTAATCCCGACGTTGCTGGTCGGGGGCCAATGGTCCGACCGCCGGGGCCGTAAACCCGTGATGGTGACCGGATTGGGCCTGGCGATTCTCGGGGCCTTGGCCTTTTTGGGGGCCCAGAGCGCGGCATGGCTGTTCGTCGCCCGGGCTTCTCAGGGGGCCGGGGCTGGCCTGCTCTCAGGGGCTGCCACCGCGTATTTGGCGGAGACTGATGGCACGCGGGGACGGGCCGCTTTGGTGGCAAGCTTGGCCACCGGGGGTGGTACAGCCCTGGGGCCCCTCTTGGGGGGCTTCTTGGCCCAATACGGCCCCGCCCCGCTACGGGTCGTCTATGGGATGGTCTTGGCGGGACTCGTGGTCAGTGCCATCCTCGCATTCCGCGCCCCCGAAACGCGTTCGCGCCAGGGCGAATCCTTTCGTTGGACCCGCCCGCGCATTCCGTCCACCATCCGGTGGTTGTTCTGGCTCGCAGGCGGCACTGCCTTTGTCGTCTGGTCGGTGACGGCGTTCTTTATGTCGTTAGCCCCGAGCTATGTGATGCATCTTCTCCATGTGTCGAACCTGGCCATCGCCGGGGGGGTGGTCTTCCTGATGCTTGCCTCAGCGTCCATCACGCAATTGGTGACGCGCCGTTTGGCGCCAACGGTCGCCATGCCGCTGGGGATCGGACTTATTCTCCTGGCTGTAGGGGGACTCCTTATTGCGGTCCCCGCCCAGGCCTTGTGGGTGGTTTTAATGAGTACGATTATCGCCGGGGTCGGTCAGGGCACCGCGTTTCTCGGGAGCATGGCCACCATCACCCGGGCGGCGCCGCCAGCGGTCAAGGCTCAAGTGGTGTCGAGTTTCTATGTGGTTATTTACTGCGGAGTCGGAGCTCCCACCCTCGGGCTCGGTCTGATCGCGCAGCATGTCGGGCTTTATGGCGCGATGTTGTACTATGCGCTCTTTATCGGTATAGTCGGATTGGGCGTGGTGGGCGGATTGTGGGCCCGACGCCGCACGGTGATCACTGCTCTGGACGCCGCTTCACGGCCGTCCTAAGCGGTGTTGCCGTGGAACCGGGGGCGATGATGACAAGGAGGACCTTGGATGAGCGATCCGCAATTGCATCGGGTGGCGGCCCTCATGGGGGACGCCTCCCGGGCGGCCATGTTGGTGCACCTGATGGGCGGTCGGCACTTGCCTGCCTCGGAGTTAGCCCGGATTGCGCGCGTCGCGCCCGCGACGGCGAGTGAACATCTTGCCAAGCTCGTGGAAGGGGGGCTGATTCAGGTTCAACGCCATGGGCGTCACCGCTATTTCGCGTTAGCGAGCCCGGAAGTGGCCCACGTGGTGGAGGGGATCCTTAGCTTGGCTCCCGTGGAGCCCGTGCGGTCGCTCAACGCGGCGACCCACCAAGCCCAACTGCGGGCGGCCCGAACGTGTTACCATCATTTAGCGGGAACTCTTGGAACGGGGCTCACCGATGCGATGATCCGGAACGGATGGCTCGTCTTTGACCCGATCTATGAGACGTTGACGCTCACCGAGGCAGGAACATCTCAAGCGGCGGTGTGGGGATGGCATCTGGATCCGACTCAACGCACACCGCTGGTGAAGCCGTGCCTGGATTGGAGCGAACGGCGCTTTCATGCGGCTGGCCAAGTCGGGCGTGAAATGGCGGCCTGGATGTTTACGCAAGGATGGGTCACCCACCTCGGTTCGGGGCGGGTTGTCCGGGTGAGCGATCAGGGGCGGCAAGCACTCGCCGAATGGTTTGGCCTCGCATGGCCCCCGGCCCATGCCGGTCGGAAAGCGACGGCCAGTGGTGAAAGGAGTCGTTCATGACCTCACGATATGATCACTTTCGGACGCTGCATGTAAAGTCTGGACTAAACATTCCTGTTAGGGCTAATTTCAGGATTTGGCGAACGGGAGCGCCTCCGGTAAGCTAGGGGTGAGCCCGGGGTTTGCCCTGAAAACCTAACTAAGGAGACGCTTATTATGAAGTGTAATTCTCAATGGGCTTTAAATCAACGGGTGGAACGGGTCACGACCGGCACGCTGGTGGTGGGGATTGATATTGGCAAAGATTTTCATGTGGCGCAAACCGCCACCTGTCGGGGTGTCGTGCTGTCTCGCCACGCTCTGCGGGTGTCCAATTCCGCCGAAGGCTTTGCGCACCTGCTCGAGGCGGTGCGGCAGTGGCAGGCCACCTATCAGCTGTCGGATGTCATCGTCGGCATGGAGTCGACGGGGCATTATTGGTTGAATCTGGCGCACTGGCTCACCGATCACGGCCTGGAGGTGGTCCTTGTCAATCCCGCCACGACCAAGCGCAACAAGGAAAATCGGGACAATAGTCCCACCAAGAATGATCCCAAAGACGCCACGGTGATTGCGGATCTGGTTGGCCGCGGGTACTACGCCCCGTATCAGTTTCCAGCCCCGATCTTTGCGCGGCTGCAGGTTTTGGTGAAAGCCCGGGAACGTCTAGTAGGCGATGACACTCGCCTGCAAAATCGCTTGCATGGCTGGCTGGATGTGTGGTTTCCGGAGTACGCCTCCGTCTTTGGGGATCTCGTCAGCCCGCGGTCCTTGGCGACCCTGCACCGGTTCCCGACCCCGGCCGATTTGCACGGGCTCAGCCCGGATCAGGTCGTGGAGGACTGGCGGGATCAGAGGATGGCCCGCCCCGGCGGGGCGGTGGGACGCCGAGTGGCGTAGGCGCTGCTGACGGCTGCCCGCGGCAGTATCGGCAACTCTTAGGCCCCTAAATCAGGGTGGGCGCGCGCATCGGGGCGTCGTATGACAGAGAGGTCAGACCCGTCGTCATGAGGGTGGCAAAATGCGGGACCTGGCAGCGAAAGGAAGTCTGGATCTCCGGTGCCTGTGGTGCGGGGTGTCGATGAGGTGGTCTGGATCACCGAAGGCCCCCTCAAAGCGATTGTGGTGCAGCAGTTTTTCCGAAGATTCTCCGACAGGTAGAGCCGCGCCGGGTCGTCCTCGCGTTCGATCAGGATACCCAAGCCGCCACGGGAGATGCGTGGCGGATCCAAATGGAAAACCTAAGTCGAGTACTTAGGGAAGCGGGTTACGCGTTCTCGCTCGCCGAATGGGTTGGACGATGCGCTCGTCGCGGGGACCCGGATTTCGTTTAGGGGATTCGTGAAACGATAGAAACTATGCCAAAAAATAACTGCCCCGCGGGAAGGTTGATCATCACGGCATGCATTTAGGGTTGGCACTCTGAGTTCCCTCTGGTGCTCTTTCAGGCCAGGAATCCGTGCTATACTAAACACAGATCCAAAAAGGGGGGATTGGCATGAAGATTTTCTTCAACGATGAAACGGTATGGGATTTCGATAAAATGGGCGAGAGTGTGCAGGATCTGTTCCAAAAGGTTACGCCGTTTGGGAATGTAGGGGGTCTAGCGGGAAGCGCCATGGAACACTTAGACGATTTTACGCTCCGAGCTATCGAACGACGCGTCCTGGCCCGTCGCGATACCCTCAATGACGCGCTCGATCTGATTCACCATGAAGGGGCTCGTCGTCACACCACCCCTCCGGAAAAGATCGGATAGAGTCCCCATCTGAATGCGTCGCCATGTGGGTTATGAACCCAAGCGCCCCGGACAATCGGGGGCTCAAACAGGTGAGCGGGTTTTCGCATCTCCTAGAGATCCCCGCGCGCCCACCGTTCCACCCTATTCCCGGCGTCCTGTGTCGGGCTTGGACGCTCTTCATACGTTGCATGTTCCCCGTGTCACCCTGCGCGATCTCGTATCAACCTAAACGATGTCCACCATTCAGTTCTCTGACGAGGGCTGTGTAATGGCGCGCTCGCCGTGGGGCCATTCCTTTTTTGGAACTCATCCG
>DAHWKG010000011.1:0-3155 GCA_027343765.1 Sulfobacillus sp. | reverse complement strand
CAACACGTGGGCGGTCTGTTCCGGGGACAATTGACGCCCGCTAAACCCGAGAATGAGGGCGGCAATATAGTTCTGTTCTTCGCGATCCACTTGCTGTGTTAGCTCTAGTATATTCCGAAACGCCTCATCGGTCGAGAGGCTGGGAAACCGCATATGGAAGGCAAACGCCAGACGGACGCGATCCGCAGGGGTCCAGCGGCGGGTCGCCAAATGGGTGGCTACGGTGTCCAATGCGGCCTCTCCGTCCACATCCGCCAACGAGAGGGTTTCCACGCGATAGGTGGCGCATCCGATCGCCAGCGTCGATGGCGGATGCGGGATCGCATGTGTATAGAGGACCAGCGTCCGGATCGGACGACGAAATTTTTCGGCCAGGGCCACGTCATAGGCCAAAAATCGATAGAGCGAGGGCTCCCGGGTGCTCTGAAATTCGAGATGGAGGATCTCCCCCGTCGCCGTTTCCAGCACGATATCCGTCAGCGATTGCCGAACCACCACGCGAGGCAATTCGGTGGGCAACGCCCGCACCACCGTGGCGTGCTCAACCCCCAGGACCTGCAGCACGTCTCCCGCGCATGCGGAGGTGAGGTATTTGGCCACAATATCTTGGCTGGCGCGCGAAATCCGGATGCGCATAAACGTTGGCCTCCTAGGCAAAGATTCGTTCAGACCATTGTAGCCTGACAAGCGATGTGCAGGACGAGTGTGAAGTCGGTCTAGACAGAAAAATCGCAGACCGACCCGCCAGCAAGATGCCCGGCATGCGTCCATGGGTGGATGGGAGGTCAGGAATCGCGCCGCCAATGTGACCACACACTGCTGAGCAGTTGCCCTAGCGCATGCCAAGGCGTGCGACCACCGGCGTGTTTCGAGGACCCAGCGGGTACGGCTCGCGTTATGATGGAGTCGCATCGGCTTCATCCTCGCTCGTAAGTGCGGCGAGTGAGGTCGGATGAATGCTCTCCCGCATCTACTACTTTCAGGGACATGAACGATGGGAATCTCAGCGGGCACAGTCTGGAACCGCCAAGCGTTAGCCGCCCTGCCGAAGGTCCACCCGAGTCCCACCTCGGTGCTCTTTGTTGCCGACTCCAAATTGGTGAGCGACCAGACGGTCGCCGAACGGTGTGCCGCCGATGCCCACTTCGTCTCCCGTTTGCCGAATACGTTTCGAATGACTGCAACGCAAGTTTCCCCGCACACGCAAACCACCGATTTTAGGCCTATTCACCCGACGCGCGAGAGGAGCTACAACGGACTCTATGGGGTTGGCCGGTCCCGCCAATCGTTGCGACCACTCACCCTGATGGACTTTCCAGGCAGGTCCGGGCCGAGTCGGCTGTGGGTGCGGTACTTACGCCCGCACCTTCTTGGCCCTCCGAGCATTCGCGCGCCGGGGGCTCGGATTAAACTCGAACACCACGCGAAATTGCGCATCGAGCTTCAACCGTGCGGAAAAGCTTTTTCCTTCTTTGTTTTTGAACCCTTTGAGCTCAGCGGTGGTGCGGCCTGCCGCCAACGTTTTCGCCTGGGCTTCAGTCAGCTTCTTCCCGGCCACAACGCGCCAAATGACGAAATCGCAGCCCTCGCGCCAGCGCGAACAGCCCCAACCCTTACGGCCTTCCTGGATGGTTCCCTGCCGGCATTTGGGGCAGGGCCCGAGGGTGGCAATGGTGGCGACAGCCTCGCCCCGCTGGCCTCTGGCCACATCTACCACGGCGCGTGCGAGTTCCCGGATGCCTTGCATGAATTCGTCCGCGTTGCCCTGTCCGGCGGCGATGGCCTCGAGCCGTGCTTCCCACTGGCCAGTGAGCTCGGGGCTCTGCAGCTGATCGGGGACGAGTTTCAAAAGATGGCGGCCTTTGTCCGTTGAAATCAAGGACTTTTTCTGGCGCTCGACATACCCGCGCGTCAGTAGGACCTCCACGATTCGCGCCCTGGTGGCCGGCGTGCCAAGACCATGCTTCTCCATCATGGCCAACAACGATGCGTCACTAAGCCGGGCGGGGGGCTTGGTTTGTTTGCCCTTCACCTCGGCATTCGTTACCATGGCCGGCATGTCAGCGTTCAAGCCCGGCGGAATCTGAGCCTCCGGCTCGTCTGCATCCCTGCCGTCTGCGTCGTCCTCGCGCACCGGCTCAAGGGCGGCGCGCCATCCGGGATCGACGACTGCCGTGCCCCTGGTGCGGAATTGCTCCCCGCCGGCAACGGTAATGATCGTCGTTCGTTCGTCCTTCCCATCGGGCAAGAGCGCCGCCAGAAACCGCCTGCACACCAGGTCATACACCCCGCGATCCACGGCCGGCAGCTCGCCGTCCGGCGCTTGGCCCGTCGGGATGATCGCGTAGTGGCCGGCCTCGCTGACTTTGGCGTCGTTGATGATGCGGGCGGCCCTGTGGGAGGCCCCGGCAATCGCTTGGGCCCGCAGCCCTGGCGTGCCGATGGTCAGCCCGCGCAAACGGGCCGGAATCTCCGCGGCAATCTCTTGAGTGATGTACTGGGCATCCGTTCTGGGATAGCTGGTGAGATGGGCGTCGTAGAGCCGCTGGGCCGCGTCGAGCGTTTGCTGGGCGGTGAGGCCCAACCGCCGGTTGGCCTCTTTTTGCAAGCCGTTCAGCGAGTACAGGAGGGGAGCCCGCACGGTCACGGGCTTGGTTTCGGCACTCAAAATCCGACCGGCGGTTTCCGCCGGGACTTTCGCGGCGAGCGCCTGGGCCGCTCCCTCTGACAGGATGCGGTGCGGATGCTCTTTGTCTTTGCCCAACCACAGCCCCACGTACTCACCCGGATCCGCCCGGAAAGTCACATGGAGCTCCCAATACGGCGCCGGCTGAAAGGCCTCAATTTCGTTGTCACGGTCGGCGATGAGCCGCAAAGTCGGGGTCTGCACGCGCCCCACGCTCAGGGGCTGCCCAGGTTGCCCATGCCGCAAGGAAAAGGCCCGGGTGGCGTTGAGGCCGACGAGCCAGTCCGCTTGTGATCGGGCCGCTGCCGCCCGGGTGAGGTTATCGTACGCGGTGTTCGGTTTCATACTGGCCAACGCTTTCCGAATTGCCGCCGGGGTATTCTCCGACAGCCACAGGCGCTCGACGGGTTTGGACAATCCGGCAACGCTGGCAATCGTGGCAAAGATATATTGGCCTTCGCGATCGGCG
>DAHWKG010000255.1:0-3817 GCA_027343765.1 Sulfobacillus sp. | reverse complement strand
TGGAGCAGATTAATCTAGCGACGCGCGTTCCTACCGGGGATTATTAAGGTTATGCAAGTAGAAGGAGGTGAATTTGCCATGGCAATTCGGGAAGGTGACATCGTTAGCGATCCGCGAACCCCTGGCGTCCTTCGCCCAGGTCACGTCATTCGCGTACGCCGAAATCCGGCGTGCTTGATGCGTGTCTTAGTGGTGCGCTGGGACGATTCTGAGTTGGAGGAGGAGTTGGAAGAAATCGAGTTTGGGCCCTTGGAAGATTAGCTGTATAAGAACGGCAAGAAGTGGTGAACGGTAAATGTGTGGGATCGGATAGTGCCGGGACTCGTATTAGGGGAAAAACGTACGAGGGCCCGCCGTATCCGATTCCGGTCGCAACTTCGGGCCCGATACGACGGCAGACGTGACGGAGGCCCCTCGGATGGGCAGCATTGGTACGTGATATGATCAGCCGCTTTCGCGATCTTCTGTGTTGGAAACCACCGCGCCGTGGCCGAATGTAATTCCTCGGGTTTGACCAAGGAATTGAAGCTTCAGAGCGCTCCAGTATCGTCAGATGCGGACAAACGTCGTAGCTCTCGTTTAAGAATTTTACCACTAGCGTTGTGAGGAAGTGCCGACATAAAGTGGACGTGTGCCGGCTCTTTGTACACCGCTACGCGTCCTTTCACGTGGCGGCGTACCGTCTCCTCCGTGATGTCTGAGCCCTCTCGCGGAACGATAAAGGCCGCTGCATATTACGATCGATCTTGACCACCGATTCCGGAAAATGCTAACCAGCAATTCCGGAAATTCCTATCCAGCGCCTGCGCGAATGACTGACCACTGATTCCGATAAATCTTGACCACCCGAGGTACGTCAGCAGGATCTCCTGTCGGGACGCCGAAGCCCTGTCCTGGGGCATCGACCCCGATCGATAAGGAGGTTCTGTTCATGACGAAACGAGGGATTGCTATGCATCGCTTACGGGAAATTCTTCGGTTACACTACGATCTCGGGTTGACGGATCGCGCGATTAGTCGGGCGCTCGGGGTCAGCCACGCCACGGTCGCGGATATCGTCCGCCGCTTTGAACGCTCGCCCTACACCTGGCCGGTGGGTGAGGATCTCGCCGATAGCGTGCTTCATCAGCGGCTCTATCCGGGCAATGTCGGTCGGCCGCGGATGCGGCCGGAGCCGGACTGGGCGACCGTGCATCAAGAACTCCGTCGGAAAGGGGTGACCCTGGAAACCTTATGGCGCGAATATCGGGCGGTCCATGCGACGGGCTATGAGTATTCACAATTCTGTGCGCACTATCGCCAATATCAGCGGCGCGTGGATCTGGTGTTACGTAAAATTCATCTCCCGGGTCAGCATTGCTATGTGGATTATGCGGGACCGACGGTCCCGATTCTCGATCCGAAGACGGGGATGGTCCAATCGGCCCAAGTGTTTGTCGCCGTCTTGGGGTATAGCAATTACACCTTTGCCGATCTCCATCCCCAACAAACCACCGCATGGTGGATTCGGGGCCACGTCGATGCCTTCGCCTATTTCCATGGGGTGCCGCGCATCATTGTTCCGGACAACGCTAAACCTTTGGTCACGAAAGCGGAACGCTTTGAAGTCACCTTGAACCGCACCTATCAAGCGTTTGCCACCCATTATGGCGTCGCCATCGTTCCGGCCCGCGTGCGCAAGCCGCGCGACAAAGGTCCGGCCGAAGCCGGGGTGCTCTTGGTGGAACGGTGGATCCTGGCCCATCTGCGGCATGAGCAGTTCGTCAGTTGGGACACCGCCCGTGCGCGAGTGCGGATGCTCCTCGACCGCCTTAATGCCCATCCGTTTCAGAAGCTCCCGGGATCCCGGGCGTCCCTCTGGCAGGAGGAACGCCCGGCGTTGCGCCCGCTCCCGATTCAGGCCTTTGACGATGAGAGTTGGCGGGTGGCCAAAGTGCATCCCGATTATCACATTGAGGTCGACCATCATTATTATAGCGTCCCGTTCCGTCTGGTGGGCGAGCGGGTCGACGTGCGGGTCACCGCCACGCTGGTGGAGTGCTTTCATGACCATCTCCGGGTGGCCAGCCACCCGCGGTTGACGCGCGACGTCTATCACACCGTGCCGGAGCATATGCCCCCGGCCCATCGGGCCATGACGCTCGACTGGAATCCGGACTATTTTCGGCAGCGGGCGGCGGCGATCGGGCCGGATACCGCCCGCCTCATCGATATGATTTTGGATCGGGCGGTCGTCCCCGAACAAGTCTTTCGCCGCTGCCAAGGGATTCTGGCGTTAGCGCAGCGCCTCCCAGTCGCCCAGTTTGAAGCGGTCGCCCAGCGCGCCATCACGGCCGGTTCCGTGTCCTACCGGGCCGTGAAAGCCTTTTGTGGAGACATCGCGGATCCCACGCCCGAGCGGTCGAGCCCGGGCACTCACGCGAATGTTCGGGGGGCGACGTACTTCCAGGCCGAACCCGAATCGGTATGACAATCCACCGAGATTGGCCTTGCAGTCTTCGCAGTTGTCATACCGGCCACCCGCCCGACCCGGCGGCCGCGGTCCTCCGAGGGCCGCCGTCGCGAAACCCCACACCCCACCATTTTCTAAGGAGGCTGTTCCCATGCAACCCAAAACGATTCGCTTACGCCCCCAAGACCTCACCGATCTGGCGTACTTCGTCCTGGTCACCGGACTCACGGAGGGCGCCGTCATTCGCCAGTTGGTGGCGCAGGCTGCCACGGCCGTGCGAACGGCCGCCATCCACCGCCACCCCCTCTTAGCCACCGACCCGCGCTGGGCCGGCCACGGCGGCTCGAGCACCTGGCCGGCGGACCGCCAGGCCTGGGCGGCGTGGACCGCCCCCGGCCCGGAGACGACCGGGGAGGGACGCCCATTATGAGAGAACCGACGCTGGAGCGCTTGCAAATGATGGGGCTAACGGCCATGGCCGATGAGTGGCTCCGTCAACAACAGGACCCGGGGCTGGCCCCCCTGACGTTCGAAGAACGGCTGAGCTTCCTCGTGGATGCCGAATGGCTAGCCCGGGACAATCGGCGGTTTACCCGCCGACTCCGGGAGGCACAGTTGCGTGTCCCTGCCACGCCCGAAGGCATTGACTACACCGTGCCGCGCCAGTGGAACGCCACCGTCGTGCGACAGTTGACCCAAGCGCTCTGGGTGCCCCAACACCAAACGGTGTTGATCACCGGCCCGACGGGGGTGGGTAAGTCCTATTTGGCGTGTGCCTTGGGTCATGCGGCGTGCCGCCGTCAGTATCGCGTGCGCTATTATCGGGTGCCCCGGTTGCTGGCGGATGCGGTGGTCGCCCGCCAAGAGGGTCGCTGGTTTCGGTGGATGGCCCAGATCTG
Source organism: Sulfobacillus sp. (assembly GCA_027343765.1). Classification (GTDB taxonomy): domain Bacteria; phylum Bacillota; class Sulfobacillia; order Sulfobacillales; family Sulfobacillaceae; genus Sulfobacillus_B. Next base: position 466 of record DAHWKG010000255.1, on the reverse strand, counting down.
CCGATACGACCTGCTGATCTTGGACGACTGGGCGGTGTATCCGTTATCCCTCGAGGAAAGCCGGGATTTGCTCGAAATTCTGGATGACCGGTACCAGGTGCGGGCGACGCTCATCGCCAGCCAAGTGCCGCAAGAGCGCTGGCACGAATGGTTTCCCGATCCGACGGTGGCCGACGCGGTGCTCGATCGGGTGGTGCATCATGCCTACCAGATTCCCATTCAAGGCGAATCGATGCAAGGCCACGTCATAGTCGCGCAAACGCTGGTGCCTGCTACGGTTCACCGAGGAGTGGACTTTTTTAGTATAGGACGATAGAATGAAGCCATGCATACCGAAACAGCGATAATTCGAGGCCGGGAGTTCTCCGCGTGGGCTGGGTCGTTGCAAGTCCGGCCGATTCGGCCGGACGAGCGCGAGACCTGGCGGACGCTCATGGCGACGCATCACTACCTGGGATTTCGCGGA
>DAHWKG010000241.1:0-3692 GCA_027343765.1 Sulfobacillus sp. | reverse complement strand
GGCTCATACTTTGATTGAGCACATGGCAGAGCCGTTTCGACCGGAGGAGTACCCCAATCGGGCCCGATTGGAACGCCTGCAACAGATTGAAGCGCTGATGCCGACGGCAACCATGCCTAAGACGGCACCCGAACAGGAGGTATTGGACCTCATGGAGCAGCTACGGGCGTCTGTCGAAGCCCAAGAGAAGCATGGCACCGGGTAGGCTCGAGCCGGGAGACTTTATCCCGCCTATGTTGGCCGTGACGGCAAAGGCGCCATTTTCCGAGAGTGGCTGGTGGTTTGAAACGAAGTGGGACGGCTACCGGGCTATCATTAGTCGAGGAGAGGCGTTACGCATTTATTCCCGGCGGGGGCACGACCTTATTGCCTGGTATCCTGTCCTCAAAGAGGTAGGGGATTCGGTCCCAAAGCAGGTGGTTCTCGATGCCGAGCTGGTGGCATGGGCCAATGGTCGGCCTGACTTTCATGCTTTGCAGCAACGGACCGCCGACCATTATCTCTTGATGGTTTTTGATTGTCTCTACGCACGGGGGCGGTGGATGCTGCATGAACCGCTGGCGATTCGTCTCGAGATGTTGCATCAAGAGGTGCAAACTCGGGGAATGATTGTACTGACTGAGGGCGTACGAGACGTCGGTGAACGCTATTATCAGGCCATCCAATCCGCGGATCTCGAGGGTGTCATGGCCAAACGTCTCACGAGTGCGTATTTACCCGGCCGGCGAAGCCCGACCTGGCAAAAGTTTCTGGTGCTGAAAACAGGTTGGTTCTGGGTGGCGGCGGTGCAACGGCACCCGGAAAACGGGTGGTACTGGCATTTAGCCGAGAGGCGGGGTGGACGCGCCGTGCCGGTGGGGCGGGTGCGGGCTCCCAGCGATTGGGTGGCTCCGATGAGTCAAACGGGCGAAGAGCTCCAAGAACCATTTCCGGTCGAGGTGTCATACCGGGAAATCACACGTGAGGGGCATTTGCGGCATGCACGAGTCAGACAATGGCATCCCAGCACGCTGGCCTAAAATTCCCCATCCTGACCGAGTTCTTTATCCCGGACCCGGGCTCACGCGGATGGACGTATTGCGCTACTATGCCGAGGTGGCGCCTTACCTTTTGGAGTTGGCCAAGGACCGGGCGGTGACCGTCAAGCGGTGGCCCCACGGCGTCGATGGGCCTATGTTCTATCAAAAGCATCCCCCAGAAGGGGGAGCTATTTACCTGAAGAATCTGCCCCAATTGATCACCTGGGTGGCGCAAGGGGCGCTCGAATTCCACGCACCATTAGGGAAGTCTTCGGAACCACTCGTCCATGATTGGGCAATTTTGGATTTGGATCCCAATCCGCCAGCCGGGTGGTCTGAGGTGATGAAGGTCGCTGGGGTTTTCCGCACCCTGCTGGATTTATTGGATTTACCGTTCCTCATGAAGACCTCGGGGCAACGCGGCCTTCACTTTTACATCGCCATCGAGCCATTGAATCATCAGGAGGTGATGGCGATCATGGGCCGGCTCTCGGAGATGGTGGTGGAAACCATTCCAGACAATGCCACCGTCGCCCGCTTGAAACGGGACCGGGGCGCGCGGGTGTATCTGGACTATCTCCAGAATGGCTACGAGCGCACCACGGTTCTTGCTTATAGTCTTCGTGCAACTCCCCAGGCGACGGTGTCCACCCCCATAACCTGGTCGGACCTAAAAGTTCCCGCCGATGCCTGGACTATCTCCCGGGTTCTCGATCAACTCAGGCGGCGCGGTAACTTATTTCGCTGGACCGGGGGCCGGGTGGACTTGTTAGCCACGGCTCGTCGCCACGCGCTGAAACCGCAAAAGGGAGGGATAGGCCGTGGCCGTTGAGCCCGAAGCACTGGCTCTCGCGCGCCAGCTCAAGGCCTGGCCGCATATTCGATCGCACGTCGAGCGGGGGCTAGACCTCCATGCCTATCAAGTGGAGAGCGTGTTAAAAGTGGTCAATGACCTGGAAGGCCGTGCGATTTTGGCCGACGAGGTCGGATTAGGAAAAACGATCGAAGCGGGGCTCGCCGCGGCGGAGCTGAAGGCGCGGAGTCTGGTGCAAAACGTGCTCATCTTGGTGCCTGCCGGTCTGCAAACCCAGTGGGTCGAGGAGCTTCACAACAAGTTCGGCTGGCAGGCGATGCGAGGCCCAAAGGACCCTGGGTGGCTGTGGGTGCTCTCGATTGACACGGCCAAACGGCCGCCTCTCTTGCACCAGCTACAGTACGTGGAGTGGGATTTGGTGATTGTGGACGAGGCCCACCATCTGAAGAATACCCGCACCCAAAACTATCAACTGGTTCAGGGGCTGAAATGCCGCCACCTGCTTTTACTCACGGCCACGCCCATGGAAAACCAATTGACGGAGCTGTATTCCCTGGTGAATTTGGTGAGGCCAGGCTTGTTTGGACCCTACCTCCGTTTTTATCGCCAATTCATTCTCGACAAGCGCACCCCCAAAAATGCCCAAGAGCTGCGGCAATTGCTCAGCCAGGTGATGGTCCGCAATCAGCGCCAAGATGTCGGTATCTCCTTTCCCGAACGTGAGGTCACGTTGGTCCCCTTGAAGCTAGGGGAGGCGGAACGCACCCTCTATGATGAGATTACGCAGGCGTTGAAAATCGAGTACCGGCAGCGGGTAGGGGCCGATCAGACGATTTTGCCCCTCCTTATTTTGCAGCGAGAACTTTGTTCCTCGCCGCGGGCGCTCTTGCCGACGCTCGCCTCATCCAGTTGGATTGGGGAAGGTTTAGACGATTTGGTGGCGTTGGCGGAGTCCATCGGCGTCACGGCAAAAATGCGGGCGGTGCGCGATTTAGCGCGGCATGTGAATGACCGCATGCTCATTTTTACGGAATATCGAGGCACCCAGCAGTCCTTGGTGGATTTTCTCCGTCAAGAGGGGTTTGAAGCGGAAGCCTTCCATGGGGGGCTTCGCACGCGCGACCGCGATCAGATGGTCGAGTGGTTCCGTGGCGGGCGGCGTATTTTGGTGTCGACCGAAGCGGGCGGTCAGGGTATCAACCTGCAGTTCTGCCACGTTGTGGTGAACTTTGACTTGCCGTGGAACCCGATGCGCATTGAGCAACGCATCGGTCGCGTGCACCGAATCGGCCAAACCCACCCGGTGGAGATCTTTAATCTTTATGCGGTGAATACGGTGGAGGAGAATATCTTGCGTCTCCTGCACGAGAAGATTGACCTGTTTAGGACCGTCATCGGCGAATTGGATGTGATATTGCGGCATATCGAGCGGCGTGGAAGCTTGGAAAAGCGGCTCATCGATATCTTCTTCTGGGAGGATGACCAGGACAGCGTCATCGCGCGTTTGGATCAGTTGGGTAACGAATTTCTCGCCGCCCGCCGACGGCTCACTTGGCCCAGGCCGGACCTCCGGGATGACTCCCCGGGTGGTCAATCCCTCCTCTAGTCGGTACAATGAGGTAAGGGGATGGTCCAATGTTGGAAATGGGAAGCACGGGTCCGTGACGACTGTCTTTACGGTGCGCGATCGTCGCAAGTTACGGGAGATGTTTTTGGGGCTCTCACGTCCGGTAGGCATTATTGCGCTGACGAATGCGGAGCAACGAACACAGGTGGAAGCCCTGACCAATGAATTATCCCGGCTGACGCCGATACCGCTCAGCGTGCGGATTGTTGACCCCGAGCATGATCCCGCCCTT
>DAHWKG010000237.1:0-4683 GCA_027343765.1 Sulfobacillus sp. | reverse complement strand
CGAAGTCGGCAACTCAAGCGGGGTAACGATTTGGCACCTGCTGTCGAACCCCCAGGCGCTGAAGCGCTGGTGGCCGGATATCCAGGTTGCGGCGCACCAGGCGGGCGCGGGGATTCCGCGCAAGCCGTTCGAGGACGCCATTGGGGCCACGATGTTGCATGAGTCGGGGGGCAATCCGACCCTCTGGGCCAACGGCGTGGTCGGCGGGGCCTACGGCCTGATGCAGATCGAGCCGGCGACGGCCCGGGGATTGCCGGGGTACTATCCGGGAGCCCGGCACAATCCCCAGGAGAATCTCATTCTCGGGGCGGAACTCTTAAGCGAGCTGTATGGCGAGACGCATTCATGGCACGAAACCTTCGCGCTTTACTACGATGGGCACTTGGCACCGACATGGCATCCGGGCGTGCCGTGGGCGCCAATCGCTGGGGCCGAAAATTTCATCCCGCCCGGCAACGTCGAGACCGTGGCCGCCTATGCGGATGGGCAGGTGGCGGAGATGAAAGTCGTCGCCAGCGAGGCACCAAAACACTCGTGATCACGGAAGGGAGGATTTTATGAACACGCGATATTGGGTGATCGGCGGGGTAATCGTGGTGGCAGGCGGGGCCATCCTCATGATGACAAATCAGTCCCACCACGTGAGCGCGTCCGGGGCCGTTCACCACAAGGAACCCAAACCGCCTACGCGAGCGGCCTCGAGCACGAAACCGCCCGCCAAGCCCACGCCTCAATTACCATCGATCCCGAAACATGCGCCGACTATTCCCACGAGCGGTACGGCCTCGGGGAGTGCCACGGCGAGTTTCCAGAGTGTCGTTGGTCAAAAGCCTGCGGCACCGTTGCAACTCGTTAGTCTGCCGTGGGCAAAAGGCACCCAATGGGCCGTCGAGCCGTTGGGCATGAGCATGAACGGGGAGCCCAGCACGTCTCCGACCTTGTGGTTTGGGGAGCGCACTGGAACCGGCCCTTGGCATTGGATTCCAACCACCTTGCCCGGGCAACCATCGCGTCACCTACCCGCCCCCATTCGGGAATCCCTGTTGATGGCCTATTCGCTCCATGAGGGGATGAGCGGCCCAACGAACACCGTGGGAAACATCACCTGGCAGGGACTTCAAAACAAGGTGGGTGTGCCCGTCGGTTGGACGCTAGAGTCAGTCCCGGCGACTGACAGCCCGCTCTTTCAGTCCACGGTGGGAGTCGTGCTCTTTCAACCGTCCTACACCGGTGTCTTCACCGGCTACGACGGCCTAGAGGCCGCGTTTGACGCGCAAAACGCCAGCACCGGCCTGCATGGCCTGGTCGGATTCGTCAGCCGCACCGGGTCGCTGGCGACCATCGTCAAAACGCCGCCGCCACTGCTATAACGGGGGAATCACCATGCGTTCAACGGACAACCGCCGTTACCGCCAAGCGGCCGCGGACTATCTAAGTCTACCGCTTGACCATCCCGTCGTTATACAGCTGGCGTGGGAGGCGTGCCAAGCGGCTGACCTCGCCGCCTTCGCGGTTTTGAGGGCGGGTGCCAAGCCGGCAGAAAGGATCGAAAAACATGTTCTACCACGGGATTTGGCTTCTGTATGATTTGGCCCACTTCCGCAGCCCGTTTGTGTGGTTCTGGATGCCCATGTCGGCTTGGGGCATATGGAGAGCCTATCGCTGGCACCACCACAGGAACCGAACTATGAAGTCGGGGAGGTGAGGTCATGTTTGCGACAGCGTGGCAGTGGGCTCAGCACCAGAATGTCTATCTCTGGGCGCTGGGCCTCGGCGGCTTCGGGCTGCTGGATGCCCCTTGTGCCCGGACTGCGAGCCGACCATCTCATCGGGCCCGCCCTGATGACCGCGGCGTCCGTCCTGTGGGGGTTGCAGTACCGATGCACCCCTACATCTGAGGGGATAAACACCCGAGGGGTTGTTTGCAACGGCCTGAGAGGGGCCGGATAAATTGAGACATTGGGCGATAACTGGCAACGCACCCTACGGGCATCCCCACCAGCCGTTCCCGTGGTGGATTCTGCTCTTGCGGCTCGCCGCAGTGGCGACGGGGTACTGGGTGTGGACACGCCAGCCGGGAGACGGAGAGTAGCCGTCGAAGGGGAGCCTCAGCACGTGCTGGGGCTCTTTTTGTAATCACCAAGAAGGAGAGGATGGTTAGCGATGGCAACGATTGATGCGCAGCAAGCCCGCGAATTTCTGACCGCGTTGGGACCCGACCTCCAGTGGCGGCTCATCAAAGCCGATGATCAGCATTTGTTGAAGGGTCAATCCGGTCCTTGGCTCGAAAACCCCCGCGACCCGGGACGACGGGCCGTGGACCTGCCCCTGGACCGGCTCGACGACCAGTACAGCTGGCACGTGCGACCCATGCCGTTAAGCGGACCATATCCGCTAACGATGCTCGACGACGCGACCCACGACACTATCGACCGCATGACCGCCGAGGGACTGCCGCCCACCGCGGCGATAGAAACCAGTGCCGACCGATTCCAAGTCTGGCACCGCTGGCCGTGGCCCATGGGCCGGGACCACACGGCCCGACTGCTGACCCACCTGCAACAACACTATGCCACCGACAAGGGCGCCAACATGCCCGGCCACAACGGCCGCTTGGCCGGCACCCGGAATTGGAAACGGCAACCCGAAAAACAAATCGACCGCGCGGGGTATGCAGTCCATCTCGTGATGACTTCCCCAGCCCTCACCCGCGCCCAAGCCACCGCGTGGCTCGGCCGCTTTCCTGTGCCCCAGCCCGCAGTCCACCCGGTCACGATCCCAGCGGGGGTGGTTGGCCAATTTGACTTCGACGACCTCCGCTACCAGCACCAGCTCGCCAAAACCGTGCCCATGTTGTCCGGGGTGTGGGCGCAAGCGTACGCTCAACGGCACGACGCCAGCCAAGCCGACATGACCATTGCAATCCGCGCAGTCAGCCTGCAACTGGACGACGCGACAGTGGCCAGCATTCTCGACCCACTTGTCCACCAGGCCGGGCGCAAGGCCCACGGACGTGACTACATCCCGCGCACCATTGCCAAAGCCCGACAATGGACGGATGTCCAGGCTCCGGGGATTTGGGGTCCACGGTTTGACGCGGCGCGCCAATTCCCCTGGCTCGCCGAGCGCAGCCGGGCCGCCGAACGTTAGGATAGGAAAGGAGAGGATTACCGTGCAACTCACACTGAGTCCCCGTTTTCGCCGGCAGTGGTCACGCCTGCCGGCACCCGCGCAGGCGCAAGTCGCCAAGGCGCTCGAAAAATTGCACGACGGGCGCGGATGGCGGAAGGGCATTTCGAGCAAGCCCGGGGTGTTTGAGCTCAGCGTATCGGGTGACCTGCGGCTCTTGTGGCAGTATGCCGGACGCGGACAAATTCAGGTGCAGGCCGTCGTCAGCCCGACCGGTTTGTGCACGTCACCGCGCAAGCCGTCCAGTTTATGATGGATCGTTCCCTCGAAATGATTCGCCAGGTGGAGGAGGGGCGCCAGCAGACCCAGGACGCCGATGAAGCCGAATGGGAACCCGAGTGAGGAGACGAATTCGATGCGCATTGCCTTGTACGCCCGGGTATCCACCCGCGACAAAGATCAAAATCCGGAGACGCAGCTGATGCGTCTCCGAGACTTTGTGGCGGGGCATCCCGCGTGGCATATCACCAAAGAGTACGTGGATACGGCATCGGCCAACGATTTAGGCCACCGCACCGCGTGGAAGACGCTCACCGACGACGCGATCAAGCACCGCTTTGACGCGGTATTGGTCTTTAAGCTCGACCGGGCCTTTCGGTCCGTGAAGCATATGCACGACACGCTGGCGGTCTGGGACCCCCTCCACGTCGGCTTTCTCAGCGCCCAAGAGGGGTTCGACACGACCACGGCCTTGGGCCGGTTGTTGCTGAACTTGCTGGCGAGCTTTGGCCGAATTTGAACTGGAACTCATCCGCGAACGAGTGTCCGCGGGGATGGATCGGGCCAAGCGGCAAGGGAAGGCGATCGGACGACCGAAACTGACCGATGACCCGCAAAAGGCGCAGCGTTTGCGGCAAGCTGTCGCCGCAGTGAAGTCCGGCACCCTGAGCTATCGGAAGGCAGCCGCCCAGCACCGGGTGAGCGTGTCCAGCATCCAGCGGGCAGTCCGAGACGGGTGGGAATCCACTACTTCGGACGTCACATCTTGGGCCGAGACCGTGCAATAAAAAGGCAAGGTGAGGGTCTTTCTAATGCTTGCAATGGTATAGATTGGTGATACACTATAAGCAACAGAGCCCACCACGCCTCTCGCCCATGCGATGCGCACCAGGGTGGGACATTTTATAGGCATGGTGGCGGAAATGCCGACAAGAATAAACGGGACAAAATCGCCGAAGACTTATGAAGAGCAACTCGCGATTTTACAATCTCGTGGACTGAGAGTCTCCGACGAGCGTGAAGCAATCGACTTCTTGAAATCGATCAATTATTACCGACTATCGGCGTATTGGTTGACCCTGCGCGTTCCGAACTCTGACCAATTTCAGGAAGGCACAACGTTTGATCAGATTCGGGGACTCTATGAGTTCGATCAAAAGCTGCGCAGCTTGTTAATGGGTGTGCTGGAGACTACTGAAGTGGCCTTTCGCACCCGCGTGGCGTACGAGCTCGCTCATAAATACGGGCCCTTGGGGTATAAAAACGCCAACCATT
>DAHWKG010000224.1:0-29480 GCA_027343765.1 Sulfobacillus sp. | reverse complement strand
CTTGCATGTATTAGGCACGCCGCCAGCGTTCGTCCTGAGCCAGGATCAAACTCTCCATGACTCGTGAATTTCACGTTGGTCTTACTTGTTACGTTCGTTCATGTGGCATGATGATATAGTTTTCAAGGACCGGCACTGTCTCGCGACAGCAAAACTTATCATAGCACCCAAGCATTCTGAAATCAAGAGTTCGCCCATCAAATCTCATTGGAGAAAATCCCAGATCTTTGGATCCTCGATCCCTAAACGCCACAACGCAACGCCGCGAAGTTCATAGCCGGATACCAAATTAATCTTATTTAAAAGGGAAGCGGTATCCTCAAACCACACGGAGTGAACATGACCGTTTTGAAGATAGACAAAGTGATTGGACGAGGAGGACGCCCCATACTCTTTGGCCAAATTTTCCGCCTGACTGTACGTGAGAGCCGCCGCCGTCCCACTACCCGACCAATCGTATCCATAACCCGGAATTCCGAGTATCAACTTCGATGGGGGAACTACCGAAATAGAGTAATCCAGCACCTTCTTCACCCAACTCGGCGAAGCGATAGGCCCGGGAGAACCGCCGGCGTAGTGTTGATCATAGGCCATCACCATAATGAGGTCGCATGCCTTCCCGAGCGCTCGATAGTCGTAGGCGCCGGTCCAGCTGTTATTCGGTTGGTTAGCCGTCTCCGCCGGCAAGGAAAGGGTCACGTAATAGCCGTGACGATGAAACGTGCGGGCCAGTGCCTCAACAAACGTAGTGAAATGGTGACGTTCGCTCGGCGCGATACCTTCCCAATCGAGATTGATCCCGTTGTAGCCATTGGACTCCACCAGCGTCAACATGTTTTCAATGGCCCGTTGGCGCGCGACTGGCGAGTTCAATAACGGGCCAAATACGGGTTGACCGGCCATGTTTTGGACTAAAGCAAACGTCCATAGATTGTGTTCTTCCGCCAACTTTAATACCCTCGGGTCGGTTGACCCAGAGAGGGTGCCCTGCGCATTGATTTGATACCAAAAGGGAATAATGCCGGTAAGCACCGGCAGGTAGTGCTTCAGCATGGCCGTCGCGCTAGGCGCGTTGCCGGGGTTATAGAAGTATCCCAGCACCATCCCGGGCGGAAGACCATTAACCGGATCTCTGGCGTGATTGGTTTTGGTTGCCAAAGCAATGGTTTCCGACGATTTAACGGGCTCAACCCTCCCCAGAAGCGAACGGTCCCACCCCCGAACTTGGCCTGCCCCAGGGCCCAAGAGGAGCGTCAACGCTCCAACCAAAAAAATGAAAGCCCCTACCAGAAATGCTGTCCGTCGCTTCTGCTGTCGGGTTGCGCTTCCGCCCACCTGAATCCCTCCGATCCAGGATATGCCAGGAAGAGCCCGACTAGACCCGCTCCTTTGTCTCTACTCGGGAAATCGGAGGGCCTGGTTTCTGCGCTTTCAGTCTTGGTACCATCCACTTCACATAAAGAACGGCCGCCCCGACAATGGCCAGAACGAATACCAGGGACCACGGGAAGCCGGACTTGGTCACCGGGGTCAAGAGGGCTTCCACCCCTAACCCCATAAAGATGAGGCCCGACACGATGGGCACGAGAGGATAACCGAACGCACGAAAGGGGCGGGACCGATTGGGTTCTCGGCGACGCAACGAAATGACCAAAGCAGAAGAGAGGGCGTACATGAACGACTCAACGCCGGCTCCAGCATTGATGAGGAACAAATACTGGCCCGTTAGATACACGCCCACGGCCAAGCCAAAAGATATTACCGCTAAAGCGATGAGGGCATTCTGGGGCACAAGCCTTTTATTCAAACGCGAGAACCAGCGCGGCAGCACCCTTTCGCGGGCCAAAGCATAGACAAATCGGCTGGCGGAAAGGAGTCCCCCATTAAAGGTGGTCATAGCCGTGGTCAAGGTGACAAACGCCATCCACCAAAAGCCAAATGGTCCCAAGGCGCGCATCCCCACCAGCAATTGTGGCACAAAACTAGACGCCAAGACATGAGCCTGGGGGAAGGCGACTGTCAAAGCCAACGAAAAGAGACCAAATGCCACCGCGATGAGGCCCAATGCAATATACATACCGCGCGGGATAGCGCGGAAGTCGCGAAACTCTTCCGCTAAGGGGGTCACCCATTCAAATCCCACAAAAATGAAAATGCCCAGCGCGACGGCCTCATACCACTGGGAACCAAGATGGAAAAAGTGGAACTGATTCAGGTGGGGCGTCTTTAGAAGCACCACGACCGAAAAGACGATTAAGGTCCCTAGGAGTATGAAGGCATTGGCATCCTGTACCCGGCCTGCCATCTTAATGCCACGGGCATTGGTCCAAACAACCACGCCCAGCAACAGCAAAATCCACACCAATGCCGGGACCGCCGGAACCGCCGCGGAAAACGTATGCCCGAGGACAAACGCGTCAGCCGCGATGACAAACACCACCGTCAACATGTACACCAACGAGCTCACCAAGGACGTTTGATCGTTCACGCCACGCCGTATCCAGACCCTAATGGCGGCGGCCGATGGGAACAACCCATTAAGCTCGGAAAAATTGCTGCCGGCGAAAACAATGAGGACTCCTGCTACCAAAATGGCAATCCAGGCAGATTGCCCCGCGACATATTCCGCGACTTCTACGGCCGCCAAAAAATTGACGGCGGCCGAGGCAAGCCCCGCACTGGTGGAGATGGCCGTCCTGAGGGGGAGAACGCGCGAAAGCGAATTTTGCATTCTTATTCTCCCCAAATGAGGAGAGTCAGAATGTCAAGTCGCATCATGTCGTCCTGTTGGCCATGGACCAACAGGTCTCCATTGTTGTATGGCTCAGTGGGCGTCATCTGCCCCGAGAATATGGCGGTCAAAGTCCCTTCCGGGGCCTCAATAAGCATGTCCGGATTATCGACAGCTCCTGAGCCCGCTTCGACCTCGCCCTTGTCACTTACCAGCCAGTGAAGAGACTTCGTGTCGGCGGACTCCAGTTGAATACGGCGGGACCAGTCCCGATTCATTTCGCGTAGGCGGGCATTCTTGTTGCACTCGTTCACAAATTGCTGTAGCGCTTCCATCAAAGTCATCTCATTCGTCCTTTACGAGGAAGTTAGGGGCACGATGCTCCCCTCCAACCCTGTGGCCTCAACGACCGCGGCCCAGCGAGAATCATCGGCCGTCAATCCGGACGCGGCTATTAGCGCCGCCTCTATGACATTGGTGCCATAGCTGCGCCCATTCAAAACCGGGGTGGTTGTCACTAACAGACGAACCCCGCGTTCCTTAAGAAGCTCTACGTCCTGTCGTGTGGTCGTGTTGGTGATCACGACCTTTCCGTTAAGTGATGGGGGCATATAGCGGTGAATGTAATGAAAATCGCCCGCGATGATGTCGGCTTCATCAAAATAGCGATGATATCGCGGATCACCCGCTTGGGTCTGTGCATCACCGACAGGGTACAGTTGGTCGAATGGCATTTTCGCCAGTTCAGGAAGGAGTTTTCGCGCCAATTCTTCCAATTCGTCGGCCGAGCGGATGGGATAGTTGATCCGGCTCGCAAAAATAAGATCGCCCGCGACGAGCGGGTAGCCGAGCTGCTCAAATGATTCCGCCATCCCGAAGCGATCCATGGCCGAGACCATTAATACCTGTTGCCCCGGATGAATGAGCTTCTCGTTGTGGAGTCGCTGAATAATGCGCCGCTCCATGGTGTCCTTAATACCGCTACCGTCGACAACCGGGGTAACCTGCGCGGCCTCCGCCAATAAACGGGCGTCCCGGATTTCATAGCGGTGTTGACGCACCACCAAAAAACGATCAATCCCCCCGAGCCCGATGGCATCCACCTTACCGTCCAACGACTGAATGAGTTTAACGGCCTGGGCCATGTCGCCGTTGGTCCCTCGGCGAGATACCTGCACGGTCTCGCCCAATAGGGTGAGTTCCCCCTGATTATCGCGCTGACGACTTCCCAAGCTCACGCTGACAATCGATTTCACCAAAGCCCCCCCATCGTGTGCACAGTTCTGTACACACGATTATAAGATGGCCGACGCCCAATAGCCAGTCCAGTGCCCGAGACCGTTTCAGGCAAGGGGACGCATGGTGGGAAAGAAGATCACGTCGCGAATCGATGGGCTGTCGCTGAGCAACATGATTAGTCGGTCGATCCCCACCCCTAACCCTCCGGTCGGGGGCATGCCGTGTTCGAGAGCGAGCAGGAAGTCTTCGTCCAAGGGCGGCATCTCATCATTGCCCTCAAGTCGCGCCTGTTGCTGCGCGATAAAGCGTTCACGCTGGTCCAAGGGATCATTGAGCTCGGAAAACGCATTGGCTAGTTCCCGTCCAGCGACAAATAGTTCGAACCGTTCGGTCAATTCCGGGTGCGCCGGGTCGCGCTTGGCCAGCGGCGAAATGTCGACGGGGTGATGCCATAAAAACGTCGGTTGTACTAAATCAGGCTCCACCACCGATCCCACGATCTTGTCCATTACCTGAGCCCGATCGAATTTGGCGTCGACGGCAATGCCCAATTGGTGAGCGAAATCATGCGCATCTTGACGGGTTTTAATATCATGCCAACGGACCCCCGTCTTTTCGTAAAGGCGCTCCACCAAATCCACGCGGGGATACGGTGGGGCAAAGTTTAGGACTTGTCCCTGGTACGTGGTGGTGTGAGTAGCGAACAAATGCTGGACCAAGCCGCCCAGCATGGATTCTACCAATTCCATAATGCCTTGGTAATCCGTATAGGCCTGATAAAGCTCCAACATGGTAAATTCGGGGTTATGGCGCGTCGAAATCCCTTCATTGCGAAACACGCGTCCAATCTCATAGACGCGGTCAATACCCCCGATGATAAGCCGCTTCAAGTGTAATTCCAACGCAATCCGCAAAAAGAGCGGCATCCCCAGAGCATTGTGATAGGTTTCAAAAGGGCGGGCTTCCGTCCCCCCTGCAATGGTCTGCAAGACGGGCGTTTCGACCTCCATGAAATCCCGGCTTTTCAAGAAGGCCCGAATAAACGCCATGGTTTCGGCCCGGATTTCAAATACACGGCGCACATCGGGGTTGGCAATTAAATCAAGATAGCGCTGACGGTAGCGAAGATCGACATTTGCCAACCCATGATGCTTCTCCGGCAGGTCCCGAAGGCTCTTCGCCAAAACCGTGACGTCTTCGGCCTTCACCGTGATTTCCTCGCGACGGGTTTTAAACACCTCACCAACGATGCCGATAAAATCACCCAAGTCCAGAAAGTCTAACAGGGAAAAAGCCGTTTCACCGAGCACATCTTCGCGCCAATGGGTCTGGATTCGGCCCTTGGTGTCTAAAATGTCTACAAAGGCCGCCCGTCCGTGCCGACGCACCGCTGTGACGCGTCCGGCAATGCGCACGCGTTTTCCCGCAAAATCCGAATACGAGCCTTTAATCTGATCGCTCAAAGCATCCACGTCAAAGCGCGTAGCCTGAAACGGATCGATGCTCCGCTCCCGCATACCGGCTAGTTTCTCAAGCCGTACCTGCCGCGGGTTAAAATGCCCCTCTTGTTCGCCCACGCTGACGTCCACCCACCATTACTTACGAGATTTTTACAATCTCCAAACGAATTTTGCCCACCGGCGCGCTAACCTCTACCTGGCTGCCGACCTTCGCCCCAATGAGGGCTTTGCCGACGGGGGACTCGTTGGAAATATGATTCTTCATCGGGTCAGCCTCCGTAGCACCCACGATCACATACTCTTCCTCGATGTTTTCCTCCAAGTCGCGCACCGTCACATGAGAGCCAATGTGAACCGTGGTTGGGTCTTGGGTTTCGGCATCCACCACGCGTGCTTGACGTAGCATCTTTTCCAGAGTTTGTATGCGACCTTCGATAAAGGCTTGTTCATTTTTGGCGTCCTCGTACTCGGAATTTTCCGAGATGTCGCCGAATTCCCGAGCTGTCTTGATCCGCTCAGCCACTTCACGCCGCTTCACGGTAGTCAGGTGCTCGAGTTCCGCCTCGAGTTTCTTCAAACCTTCAGGCGAGACTAGTAACTCTTTTTCGGCCATGGGTACTCCCTCTCTTTATAAAAAACCGTCTTTAGTATCACGATGGTACGTCAGGAGACAGGGTGCTATGACTATCAGACGGAATCCTCATTCGACACCGGACCCGCTTCTCCTGCTTGACCCTGCACTTCCTTAATGATGGATTCTAACACGGGAATATCCACCTCGACATCCCGGTTCAACGGTGTGTCCCCTAAAACCATCGGTATCACCGAGTGCACGTCCAAGAGTGTCGTGAGCAGCCGGACGCGCATGTTCGATGCCATAAGAATCACCGTGTCAAACCGACGAACATCCCGCGCCAGGCGAAAAATTTCGTTGACCAGTTCAATGCCACTGCGCGACTCAGCAAACGCCCGCCGCTCCTGATCGGTCATGACAAAGCTAAAGTCCACACCAAGCCGATGACACAACTCGAGGATTGGGGTCTTATTGGCCACCGGAAATCCAATCAGCGCAATCGAGCGTCCACGCCGAACCTCGCCCAGCGTTTCCAACCGCGACACGAAGGCCCGGTCGATCCCTAGCTGGGCGGCTGCCTCAGATTGGGATAGCCCCCGTGAGCGGGCTTGCAAAATCTCCTCGACCATATTATGGATTTTCTCAACGCTAATCAACTTATCCCCAACGCGAACTAATTCCATGTCAGTTCCGCGTCCCGGGCATGTTCCAGCCACTCCTCAATTAATGCCACGGCGTCCGCTTTGGTGGTGAGGGTCTGGGTGCGCTTTCGGTACTCGGCCGACCCCGGCGTTCCCTTGAGGTACCATGCCAGTTGCTTACGCATTTCCGGAATGGCGACTCCTTCGCCTTTAATCTCCACCATGCGATCCACATGCCATCGGGCCATTGCGGCCCGCTCTATCGCGGTCGGAGGCGGCAGGTGCTCGCCGGTTTGGATGTAGTGGGTGACCCGACGAAAAATCCATGGATCGCCAAAAGATGCTCGGCCAATCATGACTGCGTCCGCCCCCGTTGTCTCCAACATCCTCCGCGCGTCTTCTGGCGTTTGCACGTCCCCATTACCGATCAGCGGCACACTGACCCGCTCTCGCACTTGGCGTAAAAAGTCCCAGTTGGCCGGCCGGACATATTGGTCGGAGCGAGTTCGCGCATGAAGCGCAATCGCCTGTGCTCCCGCCTTCTCAAATAGCGGAGCTAAGGTGGGCGCCGTGATAGAGTCGTGATCCCAGCCCGCCCGCATTTTCACCGTGACGGGTACCTTTACCGCCTGGACCACCGCTTCTACCACACGGACGGCTCGATCAGCATCATTCAAGAGAGCGGACCCATCACCGTTTTTGACCACTTTACTCACGGGGCATCCCATATTGATGTCAATCAAATCGGCCCCGAAGGCTTCCGCCTCCACGGCCGCCTGAGCCATCATCTCCGGGTCGCTGCCCGCGATTTGAATGCCCACCGGTGTTTCGCCGGGATCCAATTCCATAAGCCAATAGCTTTTGGCGCTCTTGTGCGCCAACGCAGTCGCGTTGACCATCTCCGTCGTGCAAAGTGTTGCCCCTTGGCTTCGTGAAATGGCGCGAAATGCGCGGTTGGACACCCCAGCCATAGGAGCCAACAATATCGGCGGGTCCACAAGGATATCGCCAATTTTCATTTCACCAAGCCTCCTCGCCCCCCATTTGACGGAGACATTGTACCATACGCGCGGAACCCTCCTGGCTGAGGTGATCACCGCGCGTCGTTCGATATCTTCGTCAAGGTGCCCGCGAAGTATACCGCTTACGGAGCCAAGAACGCCGTTGAAGGTACCCGTGGACCGTGAGAAAATAGCCAATGGGTCCAATCATGTGAGGGACCTGTTTCGGCTAACACTTCAAACACCCGATGAGCCATCACGTAGTATCCAGGGTGTGCCTTCATCCACGGGACAACAGCCGTCGCCTCCGTTTTTGGCATAAAACGGGACATCCACTCCCGTACCGAATGGGGGTCACCTGCCTCAAGCCACAACCACGCGTCGGCCACGGCCATCGCGCGCCGTCGTTGCAGCCATTGGGCGATATAGCGTTCTTTAACCGGAAGCCAGTCAGACCAGACCGTGCCCACCAAATCTGCCACTGTCATCAATCCTCCCTCAACCAGCGGCGGTAACGACAAGGCCCACGTCAGGCGCTGACAACGATTCTGTTGGCGCCATAAGGCTAGCAACGCCCCCAGTGCGATGGAGGGATTATACGCGTCGCCATGATAGAGGATGTCCTCGTTAGGCCCTGGCCTCAGCCACCATTCGTGAAGCCCCGGCACCACCACCTCCTGGAGGACGGGCGCATTAATCTGATTTCGTGCTAGAAGACGGGCCGTTGGAATGGGTTTGGCCACTAACATCGGCGTTTCCCGAGTCATGGCCACACGCCGATCTCGCCAATCATCCACGGAAACGTGCGCGCTGACCGCCCATGGAATTGGTTCTTGCTCATCGCCTACTTGGATTCGCTCCACATACGCGTTGACGGCCGTCGTCCCCCGCTTCCGAAGTGCCTCCGGCACTTGGAGCCCATTTACTTGAGATTTCAAGCGAGCCGCTTCACCCTCGACCCGAGTTTTCCGCCAAAAGCCGACTGCCACCACATCTTGGACTCCATCTAGCCAGGTAATCAGCCCCTCGAGCAAGGCGTCGCGCTCGACGAACCCCGCCTGCGGATCAAGTAGCCTTATAATGGTGAGCACCAAATTCGCATACCTTAGGGGTTCAGCCCCATCGGCGTAGCTTCCCGCCAAAATTCGATTGGCGGTATGACGGGCGAATTGTCCCCAATGGCCAATCTCTTCGTCATCCCATTCCACGGTATCCTTGGCCAGTCGCCGCCATTCCTCTGCCTCCCGCAAAAAGCTTGCCTTAGACCAATCCGGCCACACCATTGCGGGAGGATCTGGGTCCCCAGTCCACCACCACCGGGTCATCGGGTGTCGGCGCTCAACGAGGGACCAAAAGTTAGCCTCAAGTCGAGCCTTCGTCGAAGAGTTACTGCCCATGCCCCATCCCTCCTCGGGATCAAGGTATGCGCAGCCGCCAACGATCACTACTTTCCCCGAAATTGAGG
Source organism: Sulfobacillus sp. (assembly GCA_027343765.1). Taxonomy (GTDB): domain Bacteria; phylum Bacillota; class Sulfobacillia; order Sulfobacillales; family Sulfobacillaceae; genus Sulfobacillus_B. The sequence continues at coordinate 20,369 of DAHWKG010000224.1, read as the reverse complement.
TTTCCGCTTATTCAGAAAGGCCTGGGTTCCTTCCCGCCCATCCTCCGATACGGTCAGACGCGCGAACGCTGCCGCTTCCTCGGAAAGCCCCTGGGCGATAGCCCAGTCTCGGCTGTGGACCACCGTGGCCTTGGCCGCCTGCAAAGCCAACGGAGCCTTTTCTGCTAATATACGCGCACGCCGGAGGCACTCCTCCATGAGTGCGTCGGGTTCCGTGACCGCCTCGACCAATCCCCAAGCCTCCGCTTGGCGCGCTGTCAAGGGTTCTCCCGACGCCACCATCCAGAGCGCCTGTCCCGGCCCGACAAGACGGCTCAAACGTTGAGTTCCGCCAAATCCAGGAATAATGCCAAGATTAATTTCTGGCTGCCCGAGCCGCGCTTTCTCCGAGGCAATGCGCAAGTCCAAGGCCATCGCCAGTTCCAGACCACCACCCAATGCGTAGCCGTTAATGGCGGCAATGAATATCAGCGGACTTTCCTGGAAGCGCTGGAACAATCGTTGGCCACGCTCAGCGAACTGCCGGGCCGCGTGTTCGTCGGGAATTTGGTGAATGGCCTCGATATCGGCTCCCGCGACAAACGCCTTTGCTCCCGATCCGCCCACGATGACCACCCGTGCATCTTCGTGACCTTCAAGCGTGTTGAGCGCTTCTTCCAGTTGATCGAGCACCCCATCGTTCAAGGCATTGAGCGCCCGTTCCCGTTGAATGGTCAACGCATAAATACCCGTCTCAATTTGCTCGACCAAAACCCACCTATCATCCGTCATCAGCACAGGCCTCCCTAATCATTGGATGTGGCGTTATCAGATGCCGTCGATGGTTCAAAAGGGGGGACCGGCTCTCGCTCCGTTTGCCAGGTTTTGAGCTTCCCCCCAAAAGGCTGATGAACCAATTCGACTAACTCCCGAAGCGCTGCAAAACGACGCACCACGGGCTGATGGTGGCTAATCACGCCGCGGCACTGAAACGCCAATTCGGGACTTAGACGCGCCAGATCGGCCAAGAGGTATTTGGCTTTCGGTTCCCAATATTGATGCGCTTGGTACCACCCAGCCAATAGCTTTTGCATCAAAAGCCCCATAAGGTAGGAGGCGGCATCGGGATCCTCCGCCAACAAATCTTCGATATCCTTCATGAGGTCTAAGGTTTCATAGCGCCAATGGTCTCGTTCCAAGGCCGTCCAAGGCCGGCGCCATCCTCGCCACATGTTCTCTGCTTCCTGCATTAATTGATGGGTAATCCCCGTCGCATCAAAGACAATTTTCCCCCGTGCAAACATCCCCACGGTGGCAGGATCTTGGTCATAAAACTCACGGCGGATTTGATCAACCGGATTCAAAAACAACTCAATTTCGTCTCGAGCCACGGTAAATAATCGTCGTTGGCGCCACAACTGATCGTGAATAACGAAAAAATCCCAGTCACTATTAGGCCACGGCTCTCCGTAAGCACGGGAGCCCGTCCACAAAATGCCTAAAAGATGCGAGCCCAGCTCATCCATCATGATTCGTTTCACGTGCTCAACAATGGGTGGGCGTGCCTCCGCCATGCTCTCACCTCTGATTTGAGGATCTCCCCATCGGCGTCCCGCCTTCGCCCAAACGGGGCACTTGCCGTCATCGCGCTTCTTAACACCTTAGAGACCGGCAAAAACGCTTCCCCTCAGCTAAATTGTCGGGGAATTTTTCCACCCCATGGTATCACAAAATAGCGCCCGGAATGCGGTAAGGCTGGGTCCGCGTGCCGTCGCTGACCCATACTTCGGTGGCATAACCGGCAAAGAGACCAGTATCCACGACCCCCTCCACCATCTTGAACCGCCGATGCCACGCTTCAGGGTCGGGTATCGCGTCCACCTTGACGTCGGCGACATATAGTCCGTCGTCAGTCACCACCGGACCCGTGAGCAAAGTTCGTAGCGATGCGCCGCCCGAAAGACGGGAGAGGCGGCTCAGGGTCTGACGCCACCCATAGGGAATCATGGCCACCGGGATGGATACCTGGTGAAACGTGTTCATCAATTTTCCCTTATCTACGAGAATCAAGGTTCGTTCGGATGCCGCAATGATCAGGCGTTCGCGAACCAAAGCTGCGCCCCCGCCTTTAATCAGGACACCAGAGAGGTCAACCTTGTCCGCCCCATCGACGGCCAAATCAAGCGATGTCAAAGTTTCTAACGGGACCACGGTGATCCCCTGGCCGCGCACCATCATTTCGCTGGCCTTGGAAGCCGCCGCGACGGTGAGCCCCAAAGGCTCCCGTTTGTTACGCTCTCCCAAAGCCTCAATGAAGGCTGAGACGGTACTCCCAGAGCCGATGCCTAAGCGAATTCCGTGGGGGATTTGAGAGGCTGCCCACTCACCCAAGGTTTTCTTGGCACCGTCGAAGACATCCGGCATGAAAAGTCTCCTTTCAACTCCCGTGGCCGTTGACGCACGGGGCTCACTTTTGAGAGGTTGTGCTCGCGGTTAATTGGAATCCGTATCGAGATAAATCCCCATGGTTTGCAAGCCTACCCGACCCGGGCCTGTGAACCGGTTAAGCATAAACGAGGACGATGCGAATAAGCCTGCCGACACGTTGATGGGCACCGTTGACATTTTCACACGGGGGTCCTTGTAGCACCACCGGCGTGGTTCCACATCCAAATGCTCTCCGGGACCCAATTCGACCTCGATAGCATTGCCGTGCACATGCACCCAGACGACGCCCAGATCTTTACCGGCACGGAAAGTATCCACAAAGAATCCATTGCCGCCAAACAACAAATTGGCGAGACCCCGCACCCGCGTAAATCCATAAGACAGGCTGTCGGTGGCTGCGAGAAATTGATGCTCACGCACCTCCAACGTTTGCCCCGGTTGAATCGGGACCCCGACAACCTCACCCGGCGCGCTACGGCCCAGTGCGACCAATCCACGTCCGGACGCGCGTGCCAATATGATGGGCATCTTGCCGATCATGCGCTTCATGGCCCCTTTGGGAATAGAGCCGGAGATAGTGACGCTCGGATCCCGATACATGAGCACGTAATGTTCGAAGAAAAGTGTGTACGACCCATCTAGGGTCCACTCAACGACCGGCGCCAGGCCTCCCCGTACACGAAAGTGGATTGCATCGAGCGACCTCACCCCCTGTTCGGCGGGCAATTCGTGAAATTCCATCGACTTCCCTCCCGTTAGTTCCTTTCTGTATTATAATCGCAAATCAAGGAGGCTCTCGCCATGTCCTACATGATGCGGTGGGAAACCGACCTCGGTCGGTTTAGAAACACGGCCCAACCGTTCTTATGCCAGAAGGAAGCCGCCAACAACCTAATTTTGGGGCTCCTAGGGAACAGCCGTGCAGATGACCCTCCCGAGGTCATGGCCCTGGTGGAAAACTCCCAAGGCCCTCTTTTGGTGGGCCTGAAAACCGATCCCGCCCGCGCGTTAATCCTCTCGTTCGCGGCTGAACTCGGTGCGTCAAATTTTCTGGCCCAATCTCTCTATCAATCGAGACTTCAGATTCCGGGGGTCATCGGGCCGCGGCCTTTGGCCGCCGCCTTTAGCGAAACCTGGGCACGAGAAACTGGCACGTCGCCCGCCCTCCTCATGCATGAACGCATTTATGAGGCTACCCAGGTGATTTTGCCCGTGCCTGCCACCCCGGGGCACCCCCGTTGGGCCACGAGTCATGATCTGGAGGCCATCGTTCCCTGGTTTGAAGCCTTCGCCCAGGAAGCCCTGCCGGCAGAGGCCCCCAATCAGACCAAAGAATTAGTCCAACGTCGCTTGGAGGCAGGGTTCCCGAGTGGAGGTGTTTTGCTCTGGGAGGTGGACGACAAAATTGTGAGCCTCGCAGGCTATGGGAGCCCCACCGGTAGCGGAGTGCGAGTCGGACCGGTCTATACCCCGCCATATCTCCGCGGCCACGGATACGCGTCCCACGTGGTGGCTTCCTTAACGGAGGCGCTTTTAACCTCCACCTACCGCCAGGTGTTTTTGTTCACGGATCTGGCTAACCCCACGTCCAACGATATCTACCAACGGATTGGGTACCGGCCCGTGATCGATATCGACCACTATCAGTTTAAGGACAATGCATCATGAGCCAGTCATTAGCAAAACGTAGCCCTTCTAAAGTCAACTGCGGCTCCATGCGAACAGGAAGTCCTAAGAAGGGTTGAAGGCGCACCGACCACCCACCTGTTAAGACGATAGGGGCTTCCTCTCCAATGCTTCCTCGCGTATTTTCGATAAGACTTCGAACCATTCCGGCAAAGCCTTGTCCGACCCCGGCGCGAATGGCCTGCTCGGTGTTTTTTCCGATGGTCCACGGTTCAATCGCGGGAGTCACATGGGGTAGGCGGGCGGTCCCTTCAGCCAATGCTTGCGCCAAAAAATGAGGCCCGGGGGCAATCGCTCCTCCGACAAATACACCATCTACCACGGCATCCACGGTAGCCGTTGTGCCAACATCGACCACCACGACCGATCGCCTGACCATTTGCCAGGCAGCGAGCGCATTCACAAACCGATCCGGCCCTAAGTTTTGGGGCGGGTAGTCCACCGCGATCCCATACCCCGGAGGCACCACTTCGACTGGCTCACTTAAACTGACGCTCTCCAACACCCGAAGAAAAAATGGGGTCAAAAGAGGGACCACGGACGCGACAATCGCCCGGTCAACCGACTCCACCCGAGACTCTAGCAAAAGGCCGCGAACGAATAGCCGATATTCATCCGGCGTCCGCCTCAAGTCAGTGGCGAGCCGCCATTCCTCCATCCATTGGCCCTGATCAAACAGTCCGATTTTTATATGCGTGTTTCCGATGTCAATTGCGAGCAGCCCTGGCACAATGCCCCTCCTTCGTCAAGTCAGCCCTATGCTATCACACTTTTTTCGAGCCCCACCCACTTTTTACTGGAAATCGGCCATGTCCTGCGGACACCCTTTGCTACAATGGATGCGGATAGAGGAGGAAGACACGCCATGCTTATGCCTGTTGAAAAAGCTCAACAGCTCATCCTGGAGAACGTTCACACCCTCGGTCGCCAAGAGCTACGACCATTGTCCAACGCCTTAGGCCTGCTACTTGGCAAGGACGTCCAGGCCAATGAGCCAATCCCTCCGTTCACGAATAGCTCCATGGATGGGTACGCGATTAGAAGCCAAGACGTGGTCGGCGCCTCCTCGGAACGTCCCGTACGCCTACCAGTGTTGGGTGTCATCCGAGCCGGACATCCCGCCAGGGCACCTTTGGCTCCGCACACCGCCTACAAGATTATGACGGGTGCCCCCGTCCCCGAACTGGCCGATGCGGTCGTCCCTGTGGAATGGACCCAATCGGATTCGGAGCATCGTGTGCTTGTACAAAAGGAAGCTCCTGTCGGTGCCCACCTGCGGTATCAAGGCGAGGACATGCCCACGGGAACGGTCGTGCTTAAACGCGGCACGCTGATTACGCCGCCCATTGTTGGCATGCTGGCCTCCCTTGGACGGGATCCCGTCCCGGTGACCACCCCTCCCCGGGTGGCCATTCTGTCAACGGGAGATGAACTCCGAGAACCCTCTGAGACTCTTGTCCCGGGCACCATTCGAAATTCCAACGCCTACGCCATTGAAGCTTCAATCCGGACTGCCGGCGGTGAACCCGTACGGTACCCCAGTGCGCCTGATGACCCCGAGGCCATTCGGGCACTCATGACCCGAGCTGCCGCGGAATGTGATCTGCTTGTCAGCTCCGGGGGCGTCTCCGTAGGGGATTTTGATTTCGTGAAGCCCGTCATCGAATCTTTGGGGCACCTGTCTCTCTGGCGTGTGAATTTGAAGCCCGGAAAGCCGCTGGCTTATGGCGAGGTGCTGGGAAAACCCATCATGGGTCTCCCTGGCAACCCGGTTTCGGCATTAGTCACCTTTGAATTGTTCGTCCGTCCGGTCATTCGTGTTTTGCTAGGGGAAACCCACTGGGAACGCCCCACATTGCCCCTCCCATTAGCGACCGATTTCGCCACCGTAGAGGATCGCCGTCAATATGTCCGCGCCCGACTCGTTGTCCGCGATGGTCAATTAATGCTGTGGCCACATAGTAACCAGGGCTCGGCCGTACAAAGTTCCTGGCAGAACGTTGATGCCCTCATGATTGTGCCGGAAGGTACTGGCCCCTATCGCGCCCAAGATCGCCTCAACGCCATGGTGCTCTCCGTTGACCATATCCGCATGAGTTGATCTTTGCCCGTAATCGACATACTATAAATTAAGAACGCAACACATACCTTCGGGGCGTGGTGAGGTTCCTTTGGAGGGACCAATTCCCGACCGGCGGTGATCTCGGTAACGAGTAGCCCGCGAGCCGAAAGGCAGGAGCCCGGTGAGATTCCGGCGCCGACAGTATAGTCTGGATGGGAGAAGGTAGACGGCTCTAAACGAGTCTCTATCAACATTTTTCCATCCCCCGATCGGGGGATTTTTTGATTATGGGGTGAACCACTTTATGACCAGCCAATTCATGCATCGAGCCCTCGCGCTGGCTCGGCGAGGACTCGGCCACGCCTCCCCGAATCCCATGGTGGGCGCTGTGCTCGTGGACGAAGAAGGCCGCATCGTAGCCCAAGGATATCACGCCCAGGCTGGCCGCGCTCACGCTGAAGCTGTGGCGTTGAAAAAGGCTCGTGAGCGAGCCCGTGGCACCACGCTTTATGTCACGTTGGAGCCATGCAACCACACGGGCCGAACCCCACCCTGCACGGACGCCATCATTCGGGCGGGGATCCGGCGCGTGGTCGTGGCCATGGCCGATCCAAACCCCCATGTTGCGGGCGGGGGCATTGACCGCCTTAAGCAGGCTGGCATCCGGGTGGACCTTGGCGATGGCGCCGAGGAAGCTCTGGAGTTGAATCGCGCCTTTGTCACCTGGAGTCGTGCTCACCGGCCGTGGGTGACTCTCAAGGTGGCCATGAGCCTTGACGGCAAAGTTGCCTCAGTCGACGGCCAGTCCAAATATTTGACGTCAGAACGAGCCCTACAGCATGCTCATGAACTTCGCCGCACGCACGACGCCATTTTAGTGGGATCGGGAACCATATTGGCTGACAATCCGCGTCTCACCTTTCGGGGAACACGCCGCGGCCACGATCCTGTCCGCGTCATTTTGGACGGTCGAGGGCGAATCTCCCCCAATGCGCAGGTATTCCGACAAGAATCGACGGTGCCCACCCTCGTCTTCACCAGCGAGGCGGCATCCTCAGACTGGGAGCGCAGCATCTTCAGTGTGGGCGGGGAGGTGGTGACGGTGGCGACCGGTTCAGATGGCCGACTGGCTGTAGGCGACATCCTAGAGCATCTCGCCGACCGCCATATTTTGTCCCTCTTGGTCGAGGGGGGGCCGACCGTTCATGCAAGCTTTATTCAGAACGGTCTAGCCGACCAGTGGGTAAGCTACGGGGCTCCCTTAATTTTAGGCGGTCAAGCCGCCCCAGGACCGGTTGCCGGTCAGGGATTCCCGCTTCATGTGGCACCTCGCCTGAAAATCCAGACGATCCGCCATTTGGGTCCCGATATTGTCGTGGAAGCACGTTTTCATCCCGGGGAATTCACCCCCTAGAAATGAGGACCATGATGTTTACCGGAATCGTAGAAGCCATCGGCCGGGTGCGGGCCAACGAGAGACAAGTAGGTGGTGCGTCGCGCCGATTGGTCGTGGACGCTCCTTTCGCCACATCGCTCACCCTAGGCGAATCCGTGTCCGTAAATGGCACCTGCCTCACAGTTGTCCAGATCACCGACCAGGCATTTCATGCTGATGTCAGCCCGACGACCTTAGAAATCACGACCATGGGAGACTTGAAACCGAACCGAACCGTCAATTTGGAACGTTCGGTAACCCCGGCCACACGGCTTGGGGGCCACTGGGTGCTAGGCCATGTGGATACGCAGGGAACGGTCGCCTCAATCGAGGTTGAAGGCGACGCCCATCATATCGACATTCGTTACCCCAAAGAGTATTCTCGCTGGGTCCTTCCCCAGGGGTCTCTAACCCTCGACGGAGTCAGCCTCACCATAGTTGAACGGTCAGACCACAACGTCAAAGTAACGATCATCCCTCACACCTGGGAGCACACCATCATTCATGATTGGGCCATCCACACGCGGATCAATATTGAATTTGACGTGCTGGGAAAATATGTGGAGCATCTTTTGGCACCGTACCCGACTTCGAGGGAGGAGCACGTATGAGCGATCGATCGTTTAGCAGCGCGGAAGAAGCCATCGAGGCCATTCGCCAGGGGCAGATGATTATTGTGGTCGACGACGAGTCGCGGGAAAATGAAGGCGACCTGGTCATCGCAGCGCGGCACGTAACCCCTGACGCGATTAACTTCATGGCTCAATATGGCCGCGGCCTCATCTGCGTTCCCATGGCGGCGGAATGGCTCGATCGCCTGAATTTGCCGCCCATGGTTGAGGTGTCGGAGGACTCCATGAAAACTGCGTTCACCGTCTCGGTTGACGCCCGGCACCACACAACCACCGGCATTTCGGCCCATGACCGCGCGGAGACCGTCCGTGTCCTGGCGAATCCCGCCTCAAAACCGGAGGATTTGGTGAGGCCAGGCCACATGTTTCCCTTAAGGGCTAAGCCGGGCGGGGTCCTGCGTCGGCCCGGCCATACCGAAGCCGCCGTCGATCTGGCAACATCAGCGGGACTCGAACCGGTCGCCGTCATCTGCGAAATCATGAAGCCCGATGGGACCATGGCCCGGTTGGCCGACCTGCTTGAATTCGGAGAGGCCCATCATTTGAGGGTTATTAGCATCCAAGACCTCATCCGCTATCGGCTGTCCGAGGATACCCTCTATATTCGCGAAGCGGAGACGACGCTCCCTACGCGTTATGGGATCTTTCGCGCCGTCGCCTATACCGAAAAGCTGAACGGGGCGACGCATCTCGCCCTCACCATGGGGGACATTGCCAACGGCCAACCGGTGCTCACCCGAGTGCATTCGGAATGTCTCACCGGAGACGTACTTGGCTCATTTCGCTGCGATTGCGGAGACCAATTGGATCAGGCGTTGAGGCAAATCGCCCAAGAAGGGCGCGGGTGCCTCCTCTACATGCGCCAAGAGGGCCGCGGTATTGGACTTGGCAATAAAATTAAAGCCTACGCACTGCAGGAAACCGGCATGGACACCGTGGCCGCGAATTTAGCGCTCGGATTCCCACCAGACATGCGAGATTATGGTGTCGGTGCCCAAATCCTCCGCGACCTGGGGATTCGCGAGCTGAGGCTCTTGACCAACAACCCCGACAAGTATTACGCGCTTGAGGGTTATGGTCTTCGGATTATCGAGCGGGTGCCCATCGAAGTGGGAAAGCGCCCCGAAAATCAGCGTTACATGAAGGCCAAGAAAGACAAAATGGGGCACTGGATCTCGACCATTTAGGCAGGGGAGGATATCATGTCAACCTTTGAAGGGTACTGGGGCTTCCCCAGAAACGCACGCATCGCCATTATCGCGGCTCGCTTTAATCAGGGCATTACCACGCGACTCGTCGAGGGCTCTCAAGAGACGCTGACACGTCTCGGCGCCCCACAGGATGCCATTGACCTGGTGTGGGTGCCCGGGACCTTTGAAATCCCCGGTTGCGCGGCCCGCCTGTACGATCGTTACGATGGGATCATCACGCTAGGTGCCGTCATTCGCGGGGAGACCCCGCACTTTGACTATGTGGCCGGAACGGCCGCCAGCGCCGTGGCCGCTCTGGCCGCCCGAGGGGAAAAACCCGTCATCTTTGGTATCCTGACTTGCAATACGCCAGAAGAGGCAGAAGCCCGGGCCGGCGGCAAAGCCGGCAACAAGGGCAGTGATGCAGCGCTGGCCGTAGTCGAAATGCTAACCTTATATCAAAATCTCTCGGGCGCATAGCGCCCGTCAGCGAGACGCACGCTGACCTCGCCCGAGATGACCTTGACTCGGCGGCCCGGGATCTTGACCCATAGGCCGCCGTCTAGGTCTAACTGGTCAGCCGTCCCTGTCCACGGTGCGTGCCCAGGCTGCTCGATGCGGACCTCCTGTCCCAAGGTGACATTGATAGCCGACCACGCCTCGACCACCCATTGATCGCCATTGTCCTTCCATGAGGTGTAGGCCTGCTCCAATTCTCCCATTAACTGAAGCCACAGGTTGCCTCGAGCGATCGTCCGCCCAGATGCTTCTTCAAGGGTGGTGGCATGGGGAAAAGAGGGGCCAATGGAGCCTCGCACGTTCATCCCGATCCCGATGATGGCCCATGGCACCGGCTCTTGCCCCGCTTCCACAAGAACCCCAGCAAACTTTTTGCCCCCTATGACGGCATCATTGGGCCATTTCAATCGGGCATCCAGATGAGTGATGGCACGAACTGCCCGTACCACCGCCACCCCCGCGACAAGACTCATCAGGCCCGTTAAACGTTCGTGCGGTGGGAACCACAAGAGGGATGTATAAATGTGAAACCCTGCCGGCGAAGCCCACTGTCGTCCCAAACGGCCCCGACCGGCCATTTGCTCATCGGCCCACACGACCGTACCCGGTCCTATTTTGCCGCTTGACCAGCGCTCCTTGAGCCAACGATTGGTCGAGTCTACCGTATCCAACACGACCGTCGGGTGACCTACCCAGCGGGTCTTTAACTGAGCTTCAATCGTTCCAAAGCGTTCCGAATGGGTCATGAATGCGCTCGACCTCCTGATGGGAAACCTCTCTTAGAGCTTGCTGAAGGCCGTGATTTCCCGGGATCACCAAATCTGGCGCCAACTCCGCCAACGGCTCCAGGACGAACCGGCGCTCCAGCATCCGTGGGTGGGGAACCACCAAATCTGGGGTGGCGATCATCCGATTGCCATAGAGCAGCAGATCTAAATCTAAGCGCCGGGCTCCCCACCGCTCTCGGCGGTGACGTCCGAAGCGCTCTTCAATCCGGTGCAGCATCTGAAGCAATTGTTCTGGACGCCATGATGTCTCCAGACTCATCACCGCATTCAGGTATGGGGGCTGGCTCGGTCCCCCGATGGGAGAAGACCGATAGAGCGTGGAGATACGCGGATTAAAGCCTAAGAACGCTACCGCGTCGTATGCCGCTCGTAAAATGGCTCGACTGTCCCCCAAATTGGAACCCAACCCGATGTACACCTTAACCACGGTCGTCCACGACCACCGCCACACCCCCCGAGGGAATCCCGAGTGGTGGATCCACCTTGGTTACCTTGACTTGCACACGGTCGATGCGGGAGTCCTGTCCGTGAACAGCGGCATGAATACGGGTCGCCAGCGTTTCCAGCAACTTCACTGGGGGCCCCATCATGATGGCCTCTACAGCACGAGCGATTGCCGCGTAATTAACGGTATCCCGCAGGCGATCCGATTCTCCCGCAGCGCTCACATCCATGTGCACCTCAACATCCACCCAAAACTCCTGAGCCACGTGCTGTTCATGGGGCAAAGCACCATGGCACGTGTGAAATCGCAGTTGACTCAGCTTAATCTGCCCCATGAAAACGCCTCCATTGTTGAGCGACGAGGATCGCTTCACGAGTCGTTCTCGGGTTGTGGACCCGGAGAACATCGGTGTGGCCTTCCGCTGCCAGAAGGGTGGATAGAGCCGCCGTCACCCCATCTCGTTGAGCCGCCTCCGGTATGCCGGCCACCCTTCCCAAAAACCGTTTTCGGCTATGCCCGACCAAAATCCCTGATCCAATCCCCTCAAATTGGTGTAGGTCCCCCAGGATCGCCCAACTAGCTTCACCCTGTACCCGAAAACCAATGCCGGGATCCAACAATAGAGCTTCTGGAGAGACGCCCGCCCTCTGAGCCGCTTGCACTTGTCGCCTAAAAAAATCCTGTAACCGCTCTCCATTTATCGGGGATTCCGGATCCCCGTCCTCATTGTACATCAGCACCGCTCCCGCTCCGTAGCGGGCCACGAGTGCGGGCATTCTCTCATCGTGGCTAAATCCCCAGATGTCGTTCACAATGTCTGCTCCGGCATCGAGCGCTCTTTCCGCGACCCAGGACTTCTGGGTGTCTATGGAGAGTGGGACATCGGGCAGCGCTAGCCGAACGGCTTTCAGGACGGGCCCCAGACGGGCCCACTCTTCCTCAGCAGTAATGGCAGTGTGCCCCGGCCGAGTCGACTCCGCCCCCAAATCTAATGCGTCGGCCCCCTCTTCTACCAAGCGCATCGCCTTGTCGACCTGATAGCCCGGATCTTGATTGACGGCGGAGCCGTCCGAAAAGGAATCGGGCGTGACATTCATGATGGCCAGGATGTACACTTTGTTCCCCAAGGTCCACGTGCCAGTACGAAATCGGAAACAACGCATGATTAATCGATACCCTCCAATGTTTCCGACACAGGCATAGGAAAGGGCATCGCCCGAATGGCATCTACCGCCTCCCCATTCAATTTAGTGCCCATGTCCTGTTGTAAAATGCGGATGGCCGCTTCGGGTTCTAGGCCGTGACGATATGGACGATCGGCCGTGAGTGCATCATAGATATCAGCTACGGCCACAACTTGCGCTTGAAGCGGCACGTTCGATCCGGAAAGACCCCGGTGGTAACCGGAACCATCTAGACGCTCATGATGACAAGACGCGGCATAAGCCGTGTCCGCCAGTGCCGATAGCGGTTCAAGCACCTCATAGGTTAACCGAGGATGGCTTTCCATATGGCGCCGCTCCTCGACGGAAAGGCGGCCAGGCTTGTCCAAAACTAAATTGGATATCCCAAGCTTGCCCAGATCGTGGAAAAACCCCGCGAGCTTCACGGACTCTTGCACGTCTTGGGATAGCCCCATATGTTTTGCCGTCCAAGCGGCATAGTGAGCGGTGCGAATAGAATGCCAGCGGGTCCAAGGAGACTTCGCATCGACGATCTGGGCAAAAATTTCCGCAGTACTCATGATGTCGGTGGCGGCTCCCATACCCAGCGCCACGCGGGGAAAGTATTCGTGCACGGTGTCCGGCGTGCCGACTTTTTCAAGATCCCGGAAAAATTCCGGTCGAGACGTTTCCGCTAAAAAGACGTCGACTAATTCTGGATCAAACCATTCACCACGGCGAGCCTTAACCACGTCCCGGGCGGCATCGGGACCGCCTCGGCGCCAAAAGATTTCCGCCGTTTGGCTTAGTAGCAGAATACGCGCCAACAGAGGAATTTCCGTGCCGCGCGCTCCCCCGGGTGCCCCGGACCCGTCCCAGTGCTCGTCCAGATTCAAGACTGCCTCGGGGATGGCACCCGACCAGCCCAAGGCCCTGACAATTTGCGCACCGCGAGTGCAACGCAAAGCGACCAGTTCGTTGGCCGACGATATGCCACGGCGAGCCAATCCTACCATCTTATTGAGACGAGTCACAGGGGGTTGCCCCGGTGCCGCATGCGCCAATGCAAAGCGCAGAGCATCGGCCATGCGCGACCAATTGGTGCGCTTTAAGTCTAGTTTCGCTTGGCGATCGTCTGTACCAAACCAGGAGCTCACTTGGGCGGCATTTGCAGAACAGCCCGCATCTTTGAGAAGGAGTGCAAAGAATAGGTCGTCCGCCACATCTTGACTGAGATTTAAGGCTTGCGCCAACCGCATGCCAATCCAGCACGAACGGATGGAATGGCCCATGGGCTCACCTTCGGTGAGGTCCAACGCGCGCGACAATCCCGCGATAAGTTCTGCCGGCTCCACTTCCCTGATTTCGGTCATCCCCGACCTCCCTCAGTTCATTCTACCTACGTGTCGCTCTATGGTCGACATTTAGCGACCTCCCCCACGGCCCGTTAGGGGCGGATTCCATAAGCGAAGGACCCACCACTCTATGGACGGTTCCCGGGCCAACACAATCGAAATTTCCGCATCCAGCGGGAATTCCTTGGCCGCCTTGCTTAAAATAGTTGCGTACGGACCGGAGCATCAGGTCCTGGTTTGGCTTTTTGAGGGACAACCGGGCCGGGAGCGACGCAGCACAATTTTCTGTTATCATTTGTCTGGGAGCCCAACAAGATCTTCGGATATTCGGATCCGTGCTCCGGGATGACTTTCACGATCAGAGCGACATGACGTGCCCTGTACGTTGCAACCGGATTCACCCGCCCGTGGTCCGGGTGGCCGATCGCGCCAAGCATAGTATCCGCTCCGTGACACCTGTAAGACGTCGCACATCTTCGTGATGCGGAAGGTGGAGCGGTGTTCATGAATGAACGCGTATTTCACTTCCGATCGTTGGCGAAGATGCGCATCGCTTTTTTAAGATGACATTCTCCTCTTCCAAATCCCGAATCCGCCGCTGGAATTCACGGACTTCCTGTTCCGCGGCCCGGAGCTTGCCACTGCCGACAAAGGGGCGGTCGGGATGCCCTCGGGCATTCTTCAACCACTGATGGAGCGTCGTGTCGGGAATTCCCAACTCTTTCGCCACCGTGGCGACCGGTTTCTTCAGTTCGGTCACTCACTGCACGGCTTGGTCTTTGAACGCCGCATCGTACTTTTGAGCCATCTTCCTCACCTCAATTGGGTTAAAATATCACCCCGAGAAACGTCCTCATTCACGGATATGCCGATGTCGACCTCGAGACGGTGTGGGACGTTGTCCGTCACGACCTGCCCGCACTCCAAAAGCAGTTGCGAAGTGCGGAAGCCCACAGTCCGCAACCAGAAGAATAGGTTCCTCAGACGACAGGGGGAGGGCGGTTTAGTACCCGGTAAGCCTAGGTGCTTGGACACCCCGCTACGGGGCGCCTACGGCGGCGAGTGTGCATTAAGCGCCGAGGTAAATTTCGAGCCCAAACTCGTTTGTCGGGGAGCCCCGGGCGAAGAATCAACCCGTCTATGGAATGAACCGTTGAATCCAAGCACCTGCCACGGCCTGCAATCGGTCACGGTCGAGCTTATAGATGTGCTCGCGACCATCCAATTCAACGCGCACCAGTCCTGATTCCTTGAGAATGCGGACATGGCGGGAGGTCGTCGCCCAGGAACAATCAAACCGCGCGGCTATTTCGCGAGAGGTCATGGCCCCGCCCCGGGCGTGAAGGATCGAGAGAATGGTCCTTCGAGATCGATGGGACAGCGCGGCAAAGACCGCATCCATGGCTTCGAGGTCGCGCAGCCCCTGGGGCTTCTCAGCGATCGGTCGGCTCCCAGGGCACATAATGCGGGAACTCCCATCGTGGCAAGCCTTCGCGTTTCTCCAGCAAGGGCTCCATCGGCTCCCAAATGGCTAACACATCCGGATGCTCGTGTGCCTGCTCAAATCCCCCTTCGACCCAAGTGAAAATCTCCACATAGGTCGGAGGGTCATCCACACTCCGAAAAATGAGGGGCTTGGAATCGGTGACCAATCCCAAGGTGTGGAGTGTGGACCAATGATCCGCCAATAGGGCTTGAAACGATTCTTCCCGGTCAGGTTGCACACGATAGGTGCAAATCACGGTTTGGTTCTTCACGGTCGGCACCCCGTTTTATTAGCTGATGTGCTAACTGTAAGCCAATACGCTGATGATGTAAACGTCTCATCTGTGCGGTAATTCCATGGGCGTTAGCGCGCTATTGGGGGCAAGCGCCGCAAGGATCCGCACGATGGGCTGGTCAATTGTCGGGACGTCGAGCCGATTGCGTGGCGATACCGAGTACGCTCCAATGGGTTGAATGTGAACACCTGCACTCTGTGGCCAGGCCTCCCATTGAGAACGCCTAGCCGCTCACTTGTCTGACGGTCGAATCTCGTGGAACAGAACGCCTCCTCGATCATGCGAGCGTCGGCGGAGAGGAGAGATCAGGAGATTTGAGACAGCAGATCATCCACGAATTGTTTGGCTTCTAGGAGGGTGCATCCCAGACTCTTGCGCACGATTTTGATCGCCGGTATCTTCTCACCCCTCTTCAACAAGGGGGTGAGCCGCGCAATCAAGACGTCGTGGCTGTCTGCTGAAGACGACACCTGGTCTATTAGGAGCCGACGGATATCGCGCAAGTGACGCTCGATACGTTCTAACAGTGTCACCACAATGACGACGACTGAAGAGACGGCACCAAGAAGCCAAGCTGGGATTATTCCATGCATGGGTCATCACTCCCCCGCTATCGCCGATTATCGCCTACTCAACCCAATAAGAGACTTG
Organism: Sulfobacillus sp.; assembly: GCA_027343765.1. Lineage (GTDB taxonomy): Bacteria > Bacillota > Sulfobacillia > Sulfobacillales > Sulfobacillaceae > Sulfobacillus_B. The sequence goes on along the minus strand of DAHWKG010000224.1, from coordinate 4,235 downwards.
TGCTCCGTCGCTTCTATGACTGGATTGTACTACACGGCTCGCCATGGTGACCACTTGCGTCCACCACATGGTCAGCTGGCCGCTTCGGGGATGGCACGATGCCTGGCGTCTCAAGAACGGTAGTCACCAAAAGTTCAGCTGGTACAGCAATACAAAGAACAAGGGGTATGAGGATTTTGTGATGGATCAACGAGTTTTGCGCTTGAATTCCACCGGAACGGCTCGATGTTGATTGGACCCACTTTTCTAGATACGGCAAACCGATCAGAATGGGTGGATCCGAAGGCATCTCTTACGGTACTCCCCCATTAGCCGATGATGTACCAAGACAATTATTTCTTAATACAACCTCTCCCGGTAGCTCTTGTCCAAGGATTGCGCGACCGTGTCTCGGTCATAGTCGTCAAGCTGAGCATGATCGGCGAGCATCTGAGCGACGTTCGGCACGGATTCAGGCCACGACGATGGTTGCCATGTCTGTGAACGCCGAAACGCTTTCGCACAATGCACATAGCATTCCTCTACCGTCACGCCAATAGCGACCGTCGGCACGCGGCTCCGAACGACAAGGGGCTCCAGCAAACCCGGGTCTCGCACAATGCAAGCGCGGCCGTTCACCCGTAAGGTCTCGTCGAGGCCCGGAATCAAAAACACCAGGCCCACGTGGGCATTCGACAGGATGTTCCGGAGGGAATCCATCCGGCGGTTTCCGGGCCTGTCAGGGATGAGAAGGTGGGAATCATCCAACACCTGGACAAATCCCGGTCGATTCCCACGTGGCGACACATCGCAGCACCCGCTGGCATCTGCGGTCGACAAAAATAGTAACGGGGACGAGTGGATAAAAGTCCGACAATGGCCATCCAACCGGTCAATGACCTTATTTTGGACGAGGCGGGCAGGCTGCCCCAGGAGCTCGCGTAATTCCTGTTCCGTCGAAACCGTGTGCTGACACGGTGTCATCCTGCTCCAACCTCCTCATTTCCAAACCAGTTTACACCGATCGATTATCGAACCGGAACCACTGAAGCACACATCCCCTGCCGGCACTTCACTCGCTCGATGTGTCCACAACATTGATGCGTCGGGTTGATAAATGTAGCGTCGGGCACTGGAGACCGTACCTCACACCATGCGGCGTGCGAGAATGCAGGAAACCTTCAGAGATGTGCGGATTTCGGTGCTGGCCAACTGAGGATGATTTAGCCAAGCCTCGCGCACCGGATCCGGACGCCTCTTCCACTCTTCAGGCCAAAATTCAATGGGAGTCAAATCGTCTAATACAAGCAGGCCCCCCACTTCCGTGGCTTGCACCAGGGCATCGACCCCCGCCACTTTAGCCGGTTGTGTATCCACAAAGACGAGTCGGAACGGACCGTGCTGCAAAACGTCTTCCCAGTCTCCTACGATCGGATGCACATGGTCGTAGCGACCGAACAAATCGCGGATACCCTTAGCCCTGCTCGGGTCGTTATCTATCGTGAACACGTCGAGGCCTGTCGCACTGGCTATCCATGCAGTGCTTACGCCGCAGCCTGTCCCGATGTCGGCGATGCGGCCAGAGGGGATGATCCCCGCGAGAACATGGAGCAGCGCCCCTACTTCATCGAGGCATGACTTCGTAAAGCCTAACGACGCTGCCCATCGAGCAGCACGCTCAACCAAGTCGGGCGTTTGCATCCGGAAACTCCTCCTTATGGGCAAGGCCAGCCCTTACACGGCTTGTCACCGGCCTGTTGGGGCGTCGCGACAGTCAGATGAATTCCCCTCCGGAACACTCGCCCCTGTTTGTCCGGCAGCAGCCTACTTACGTCGCCCCCTTCTATGTTGAACCGGATTCGGACGGCGGTTAGCGATGCAGTCGTGGCGGCTATAGTCGAGACCCCACTTAGTCCATGACTCTTCCGGCACTCTCCGAACTCCGGTCGCGTTGAATGAACAGCTCCCCGTTTCCGAGGGGGACCAGGACCTGCCGAAACCCGGGCGTGCCCGCCACAACGCGGTGGAAGTCTTCCAGCTCCACCGCCTTGTCAACGGCATTGTCCACGATGAGGAGTCCATCTGGCGCGAGAATGCGCGCGAGATCGGGCCAGTAGCCTACATACTCCGAACGCTCCGCATCAAGGAAGATGAGACCCCAGGTCACGTCGCGCGTGTGCCGGAGGAATTCCCCCGCGTCGCCCGACACCACCTGAATCCGGTCCGCGACGCCCGCTTGGCGAAAGTTTTCGGTCGCCTGCACCACCTTGGCAGGATTGATTTCTAAGGTCACCAAGCGTTGGCCCGGATCGGTTAGGGCATCCGCCCACCAGATCGTCGAATATCCATTCGACGTCCCCACCTCTAAAATGTGGGCGGGTTTCCACGCGCGAATCAGCATCCCGATGAGGCGTCCGGTGTCCTCCGTAATGTTGAGCATTTTTTCTGCCCGTGTCGCCGCCGTGCGGTCGTTGTCTTCTCCGAATGTCTTAAGGCGTCTCAGGAACGCCTCGCGTGCCTCGGTCATGTCCCACCATCCCTCCCCCTAGAAATGCGGCCTCAGCGCCAGCCATCGGTCTAAGCGGTCCGCCATGGCGTGCCGGCCCAGCGCGCGATAGGCCGCCGCCTCGTAGGCTACGGGCAGCACCGGCCAGGTCCGCCCCTCCCACGCGATCCATTCGATCATCGAGGCCAGGTCCGCCGCGGGCATCCACGTGCCGTCTGGTCGCTGCTTTTCGATCACGCCCATAATTTCCACCACAACGCCTGCGACAACCGCCCGCCCGAAGTGAGAGCGAACGGTCGACGCGGTCCGATACCGCACGGGCCACACCATGTTGTCGGCCAACTGTCGTTCAATCGCCTAGGCGCCGGCTGCGTCGGTCTGGATGTCTAGATCATGATGAACGACCGCCAGCCCCCGCAGGGCGAAGGCCATGCTCCCCGTGATAGCCCAGGTGATCTCCGCCTGATTCAACAACGCTGCCACGGACTGTAGCGCTGCGCGTTGGGCCGTCGTGAAACCGGACCCGTCTCCCGGCATCTCCAATGCCAACCCCTCTCGAGAATCCCGCGGCCGACGAAGAGAGCTTCCTGTGGCAAGAGTAGGAAGATTTTCTCTGTGTGATCATTTATCGTGTGACTTCGCGGCCCTCATGCCGGGTCTAGGACTAGCGTCTTGCAGGAACCCCGTGGTCGGCGGGGCCAGCATCGTCCACCGAAGGTGCTCGTTTTGGATAAACGAACGTTCTACGCTTCGGGCGCCCGTCATTGGTCGTTCCTTCTCCCCGAATTATCGAACCCGGTCCCCCTGGGGCTCCCCGATCCGGCCCAAGTCGCCGCAACGTATGTCACCTAGGCCCTGATCCCGCGGCCCCGATGGCTTGCGAGCCGGCCCTACAGCCGATCAGGCTTCCTCCAAGCAGGCATGCCAGATAGGCGAAGTCGCGGATCATCGCCGGGTCCCGCACGCGCTCCATACATTAGTAACAACCTCAGACTCTAAAAGCCGTTCAACATTCCAGACACCGATTCGGCCTCAGAACCAATATAACAGAAAATTGCGCTAGGTCGCCAAACGGCCCGTATGCGCACGATTAACGCCCTGAAGCATTGAGCGAAGTCCGGATCCTCCATCGTGGTCTTGGGTACCGTCGGCCTTTATGGCAAATAATCGGGCAACAGGGTTTGGGCTTGTGAAGCAAAATTGGGAACCGTTTTTTGAAGTGATGTTAGGATTCCGGGGACCGAATTCATCGGCTTACGTCTGTTCGATGCAAGGTCCTCAAGGGCATGAAAAAACTCCTGTGGGGCAAGCTCCAATTGATAGCACAAAAAATCGTCCGGACTGGACCTCCGTGTAACAGAATCCTGCGGGCACACGGAAATCGTTAAGGTTGGCCGTGACCAATACGTCAGCCCTACTAGCAATAGCGGCCGCCAGCACATGGCGGTCTTTCTCATCATTCGGCATCGCTGGAATCGCATGCGCATAGGAACTGCGATCCACCATGGCATCGGGAAACGCATCGGTCATGATACCGAGCAAATAGCTCACACCAGCCTCAGCTTTGGCGGCATCCACTTTCGCTTTTTTAATATAGGTCCGTTGCAACTCATCCAAAACATCTGGGCTCCACCGGACCTGACAGATGCCGACTTCCGCAATGGTCAAAATGACATCGCGGAGATTCGTAGGAAATAGCACGCATGTGTCCAGAAACGCAACGAAAGCCATGTCTATGGCTCCCGTTCGT
>DAHWKG010000219.1:0-5396 GCA_027343765.1 Sulfobacillus sp. | reverse complement strand
GTAGATTCCCGCATGATAACACTCCATCTTTGGTAGATTTGGCTGGCACCTAATTATACCAAAAAACCCAGTGTTCATGCGGGTTTCAGCGTTTTTTATTGGTAAAACCTTGTGGTGAATTCGCGGTGCGAAAGTCAAGTCACTATGGAAGCGGCGGCAAGAGTTGGTGAATTGTAAACGACCTTACAGCCACGGCCTGGCCAGTCCATGACACTTGGCCCATCCCGGAAGAGGTGATTCCAGAACCCCAACAAAAGAAAGCATGTCCTTGCGGTTCCACAAAGTCTTACGGTGCGTGCTGCGGGAGCGCTCAGAGTTGTGGCCGCGGCTCGGGGAAAGTAGCGGGCGATTGTTGCTTTACCATGTAAGGAACGGTCCACACGACGAGGGGACTAATTGTCCCCCGTCGTGTCCGTATCTGCGGCCGGTGGTTCGCTTGGTGCGGGTCTGAATGGATTCACAAGGATGTCAGCAAGCTCTCCCCCTGCGTGGGTTAGTGGGCGATGTGCCACCAGACGATATGGCGCATCGCGGGCGCGCTAGGAGCCTGGAATTGGCGGCCTCGATCTTGTGCCCCGGCGGTCTGACTCATAGCTTACCGGTCTAGGGTCACCGATGTGGCGCTGGTGGTGACCGGGACGGGCCTGATCGTACGTCAGCCGGACAGCTGGACCGGGCCGCTGTCCTTGGGGATGATGACTTCTAAGGCTCTGATTTTGACTGGGTCTGTGTCAACGTCCAGCCATTCAGCCCGGGCGGCGCCAGCGTTGACCGTTCTTATCTTGGTCTACATGATGGGTGTGTGGGCCGCCGGGGCGTTATTAGGGAACTTAGCTGTTGTGGCAGGTTAAGACGCCGAAAGGATTTGCAGGAGGGTCTGAAGGATGGCGAGTGGCCGCTAGGGAGCCTTCAAGCAAACGTTGAGGGGGGACGCTAGGAAACGCTTCGGGTGCCGGTGGACTCCGTTTTCGCAAGGCCGTCCCAAGGTTACTATTATGGGGGTTCCTAAAGTGGGGTAAGGACCGGTGGCTATCGAGATGTCGTAGGCGTATACTTTTGGCAGGAGGTGCCGTAAATGGATGTTATTCGGCCTCGTTTCGCGATCGGGGATCTCGCCCAGCTACCGGATGACGGCAAACGGTACGAAATCGTGGAAGGGGATTTGGTGGTGAGCCCGTCTCCCAATCGCAAGCATCAGCGGTGTGTTATACGATTAATCGCGTTTTTTCAAAAGGTCGAGGACGCGGGTCATGGTCAGGTCTATTCCGCGCCCTTTGATGTGGTACTTGACACCGACACCGTGGTGGAACCAGACGTCTTGTTTATCCGCACCGAGCGGCTGTACATTCTCAGCGAGGCTAATGTACAGGGCGCACCGGACTTAATTGTGGAGGTGCTGTCCAACAGCACCCGCGACCGCGACTTCGGCGTAAAGTTGCATCTCTATGCCCGTTATGGCGTGGCAGAATACTGGGTGGTTGACCCAGAGATGGAAACCGTTACGCGATTCCGATTGACGCAAGCAGGGTACGAGAGAAGCGGCCCATTTCGGCAGGAAGAGACCCTCCAGACCCCGATCCTTCCTGGTCACCCTCTGGCAATAGCCGAACTTTTCCCTAAGTAGCCAGCGGGGAGATGGCCTTACGGCTAAGTGTCATGGGTTTTAGCAGTATGATACGAGATGGCGGTAGCGCCTCGCTAGAGACGGTGAAGCGCTATGTCGAGGCTCAAGGCACACAAGAAAAACCCCGCAAGGCGGCCATGAGGCCGCAGTTCTTGCCAGTGAAAGTCTGACCCGTGCAAGTTAACTCGTTCAAGTGCGGTAGGCGATAGGGGCAGTGTGTCTGGAGCAATCCAAAATCTGATGGGCCCGAGCCAAATCTCGGGGCCGTAACGAACTGTGAACCCGTGGTGGCCTGACGGCGGTGGCGAACCCTCGTGGTCCGGGTCCCCCGGAGGATAGATAACCTTATACCTACGTGAGAGTGGCCGGCACAACCATTACCGATTTGGGAAACCGGTCAACCAATTAACAGCGCGGCAGAGTGGTTACCACGCTATTATCATCTTCATAACTCGCGAATCATCTCACGGACGGCCCTTTCCGGATAGGCTACACGATTCGCCCGGTATCCAGATTGCTTGGCCACTGGATAGTAGATTGACACGCCTTCTGACAGCCGAACAGCCGCTTAATTGCCTTTTTGGTAACTATTTAAGCAATTTAAAGACTGCTATAATGGAGGCGTCGTATAGGGGGGACAGGCCATGATCTGGGATCGTGCCATGGAGACCATGGATCGGCAGCGCTTAAGGCGCGTGCAGGAGATGCGGCTCAGTTGGACCCTCAATTGGGCCCGGGAACGCGTGCCGTTTTATCAAGATCGGATTGACCGCAATATTTCTTCCGCGAATCGCGACCCTTTTGCCTATCTCGAAGACATCCCTTTCACTACTAAAAAAGATTTGCGGGAGCACTATCCCTTGGGGATGTTTGCGGTGCCACGCCACGAATTGCGTCGAATTCACGCCTCGTCGGGTACCGGGGGCAAGCCCACCATGGTGGGTTATACGGCGCGCGACCTTTCGATGTGGGCGGAAGTGGTGGCGCGCTCGCTCACCGCAGCGGGAGCTCGACCCGGAGACATGCTACACAATGCCTACGGTTATGGGCTATTTACGGGGGGGCTGGGACTCCATGCGGGCGCCGAGCGACTCGGGCTCACCGTGATCCCAGTCTCGGGAGGCGGCTCGGAACGTCAGGTTGAACTCTTATCGGACTTGAGGCCCGAAGGACTCGCTTGTACCCCGAGCTACGCTTTGAACTTAGCCGAGACGGGACTTCGTATGGGGATGGATCCGACGGCCTTTGGACTGAAATTCGCCATTCTCGGAGCCGAACCGTGGACCGAGGCGATGCGCCAGCGCATCGAAAGCGCTCTCAATGTATCCGCCGTAGATATTTATGGACTATCTGAGATTACCGGGCCTGGCGTCGCCATCGAGTGCGACCAAGCCAAAGACGGGCTTCACATCTTCGAAGACTTTTTTTATGTAGAAATCGTGGATCCGAAGACCGGCAACCCGGTTCCAGTCGGGACGTTGGGTGAATTGGTCTTGACTACGCTGGCCAAAGAAGCGATGCCGATGGTGCGGTATCGCACCGGGGACCTCGTAACCCTGATCGAGGAGCCTTGCACCTGTGGCCGCACCCATCGCAAGATGAGCCGGGTGGTGGGACGCACCGACGACATGTTGGTGGTCCGCGGAGTCAACGTGTTTCCCAGTGAAATTGAACGCGTCATGCTCAATCTTTCAACGGAACTAGAGCCCAATTACCAATTGGCTTGGGAAGATGGACCCATGCCCCGCTTAGTGCTGGAAGTCGAGTCAGGGTCCGTGAGTCATCTGGACCCAGAATGGATTGCACGCCGGTTAAGAGAGGCCCTACGGGTTAGCCTTGAGGTGCGGCTCTTGGCTCCCGGGACACTGGTGCGGGCCGCCGGTAAGGCGGTGCGGGTCGTGGATCGCCGCACTACAGAAAGGAAGTAGGTTACGATGGTGACATTCTTAGCCTTATACAAAAGGCCGCCGGATCCGGAAGCCTTTTTGGACCATTATAAAACCGTGCATCTGCCCTTGGCTAAAGCTCTTCCGGGGGTCCAGAACCTATTATGGGGGCTGGTGTCTCCCCTGGGATCGGGAGACGACTTGTATCTGGTGGCTTCCCTGCAGTTCCAGGACCGGGAGGCACTGGATGCGGCTATGGCTTCGTCCGAAGGACGCGCCGCGGCTCGGGACCTAGATCAATTTGCAAAGCATCTCTATCAATTGAAAGTGGTGGACTGGCAATGACGGAACCTTTAATCCTATTGGAAAATGGGCCGGACTCGGTACGGATTTTACGCCTCAATCGACCCCAGGTCTTAAATGCGTTGAATAGCGCACTCATGGAGGCTTTGGTCGGCCATTTGGCAGAACTCGACCGGGACGACTCGGTTGCGGTGGTGGTGTTGACCGGTCAGGGGCGTGCCTTTGCGGCCGGGGCGGATATTGCCGAACTAGAGGGCCAAACTCCTGTCAGCATGTTAACCTCGCCGCAAATTAACCGCTGGGACCAAATTCGGCATTTCTCCAAGCCGCTCATTGCGGCGGTGAAAGGGTATGCGCTGGGCGGCGGAATGGAGCTCATGATGGCGTGTGACATGGTGATCGCGGCCGACAATGCCCGGTTTGGACAACCGGAAATAAAGATTGGGGTAATGCCTGGGGCGGGCGGAACTCAGCGTCTGACCAAAACTGTGGGCAAAGTGCGGGCCATGGCCATGGTCCTGACCGGGGACATGATTACCGCTACTGAGGCAGCGGCCTTTGGATTAGTCAATCAGGTGGTGGCGGCGGACGCGGTCGAAACGGAGGCGATAGCTTTGGCGGAACGGATCGCGGCGATGCCGCAAGTGGCCGTCAGGCTGGCTAAAGAATCCATCTTGACCGCCCTAGACACCCCACTCGAAGAGGGGCTTCGGCACGAACGGCGTCTTTTTGGGACACTTTTTGCCACGGAGGATCAAAAAGAGGGGATGGCTGCCTTTTTAGCCAAACGGCCTCCTAAATTTCAAGGGAAATAGTCGATGCGAGGCGCTCGGGATGGGTGTAGACGCTAAACTCGCTGTCCCGGGCAAATCCCACCGTCGTGATATTCAGGGACTCTGCTAATTCGAGTCCGAGTGACGTCGGCGCGGCATTGGATATGATGAGGCCCACACCCATGTGGGCTACTTTAATGATGACTTCACTGGATAAGCGACCAGAAAACACGATGATGCCGTCGGCGGTCGTCTGGTTTTGGATCAGGCTCCATCCGTACAGTTTGTCGAGGGCATTATGGCGCCCTACATCCATTCGGACTACATCCAGGTGTCCCGGAGTCTCGCTCCAAGCGGCCGCGTGAAGGCCGCCCGAATGTTGTTGGCGACTATGATGACTTAACTGATTAAAGAGGCTAAAAACTTCGTCCGGGGTAACCGCTCTGGAGGAATTTACCGCTTGGAGATCGTCATCGTTGGCGAAATAGAGGGTGGGTCGGCCACGTCCGCAACAACCTGACAGCGTGGGACGCGAAAAATTATCGAGGCGCGTGGAATCCACGCCGGGGATTCTCACCCATACCGCTTGGTCCTCGGCATGGTACTGAAATACCGTAATGTCCCGTCGCGACCGGATAATTTGTTCCATGCCGAGAAAGCCACAGACCAGTTCTTCGACATGACTCGGGGTGGCAATCAGGGTGGCCAACTCGCGCCCATTCACATGAACCCGTAAGGGTTCTTCCGATACGACCTCGGCCACTTGGCTATCCCAGGAGCCAGACCGATAGTGGTAACGCGCTTGAGGAA
>DAHWKG010000052.1:0-32892 GCA_027343765.1 Sulfobacillus sp. | reverse complement strand
CCGGAAATCCCCGAAGGGGGACGACCGGCCAATGGCCCTAAGAAGCGGTGGCATAATGAAACAGGAAGGTGGCTCCGTTTGATCAATTGACTAACGATGATCAGACTTGGATAAGTCCATCAGAACGGGGATCGTCTCCTAATGGCGCATGCGCGAACGGAGAAATGTCTCCGGCTGAGCGGACCCCAAGGAACCTTGGAAGGACTCCGCCATGGTCCCGTGCTCAAGCCTTTGGGTCTAAATGCACGCTATTCGTTTAGCCTTTGGCCAACCGGAGAAATCGTCGAAACCAATATTTTTGCTTTTCGGGGCGCCGGAAGACCGGATCGTGTGGATCCAGGCCCGGCACAAGAAGGCTGCCCCGTCGGGTCCAATGTTGGACCCTTTCGGGACAGCCCCTTCTGATTACGTCTAACGGATTCTTTCATCGTGTGCCCCCGAGAAATGACCAGGCCAGTCAACAACAACGCCGCATCGGAGAGGCGTGTGATCAAAGCACAGAGGTTTCTTCAGTTCCCTCGAAACCGTCCTCACCCGAGATCATCAATGTGCACGAAGCCAAAACCCATCTCTCTAAGATTCTTGACCAGGTCTATCAGGGCGAAGAGGTAATTCTAGCGAAGGGCGGTCGTCCCTATGCCAAGTTCGTGCCGCTCAATGACAGAGAAAAGCGCCCGTTGGGATTTGTGCCAGGCAAAATTTCTGATGCGTTTTTTGAGCCCCTATCCCCGGAGGAGCTTGAACGATGGCAATGAAAGTGTTGCTGGACACCCACGCGGTTTTATGGGCCGTGGTTGAACCCGACAAGCTGTCGCAAGCCGCCACCGAGATCATCGAAGAATCCCAAAATACGATCGTGGTGTCCGCCGCGTCGGCTTGGGAAGTTGCGATTAAATTTGAGTTGGGCCGGCTTCCGGAAGCGCGAATGGTCATCGAAGCATACCATAGCCATCTGAGGACCTTACGAGCCGTAGAATTGGCCATTAATTCCATACACGCAATCAAAGCCGCCACGCTCGACGCTAGACACCGAGATCCATTCGACCGCGTATTGGCAGCCCAGTCCTTAGTAGAAGGATTGGCCATCATCTCGAAAGATCATGCTTTCGCAGAATTCGGCGTTCCAACGATTTGGTGAGTTCTAATCGCTGGTTACTGAGTATCACCGTTGAGATGCCCGATCCGCCCGGTATCCATCGCGAAAACCCAGCGGTGGTCGGAGTGGATTTGGGGGTGTCGGCGTTGGCGACTCTCTCGACCGGCGAGAAGATCGTGGGACCGAAAGCCTATGCCGTCGCCTTTGCCCGGCTTCGGCGGTTATCGAAACAATTCAGTCGCCAGATGGAAGCCGCTAAAGTCCAAGCCGGGCTGAAGCCCGGCGAACCCATGTGCGACCGGCAGGTCGCAGTTCTTGTTAGTGAAAGTCTGACCCGTGCGAGTTAACTCGTTCAAGTGCGGTAGGCAACAATGGCAGGGTGTTCGCCGTAAGGCGAAATCTGATGGGCCTGAGCCAAATTTCGGGGCCGTAACGAACTGTGAACCCGTGGTGGCCTGACGGTGGTGGCGAACCCTCATGGGTCCGGTGAAGCCTACTAATGCGGCGGTTAATAAGGGTATCGCTACCCGATAGCGAGCACACCGCTATCAGCCCTTGCTGGTCCGCCCTCACGACCGCCCAGAAGGTGCTCATGGAATTGCGACTGACGCTCCACCCGGAGAAAACACGCATCGTCGATGTCCGGGATACGGCATTCGATTTCTTGGGATTTACCTTCTTTTGCGTCGTGTCTAAGGATGGCCTAGGCCGCCCCCTCTTCGGTCCGAAACAAGCGGCCGTTGAGCGTTTTAAGGAGAAAGTTCGAGTACTGACGCGACGTACCCGCCCGATGAATCTACAGATGCTGATAGACGACCTCGCGCCGGTGATTCGGGGGTGGGGACAGTACTTCACCATTAGCCACCGCGGGAATTACTATCGCCTCGATGCCTGGATTCGCGAGCGATGTCGCGCTTTTGTGGCTAAACGCTGGAATCGAAGTCTCACCCTCGATGCCGAGTGGACCAATATCCGCCTAACAAATATGGGCTTACCCTCTCTGGCTGTGATGCGCCGCCAAGTCAAGGCGCAACTTCCTCGCCCCCTAAAATAGGGCAACTATCGTCGGAGAGCCGGATGTGGGAAAACCACAAGTCCGGTTCGATGAGGAGACGGGGTTCGCAAGAACCCCTCTTACTCTACTTCGCCATCCCCTGGTCGGAGAACATGCGGAAAACCCAACGGCGTATCGCCCGGCTCCATGCCGGAATTGCGAATATCCGGGCCAATACGTTCCATCACCTCACGACCGTTCTCGTCGAACGTTTCGATGTTAGCAGCGCTGATTGGTCGGGCCATTTCTCTGTCGTGGACGGTGAACGGATCCGCATGCGGCGGTTGCCCCGCAAGAACCTTTGCGGAACCCGTTTGTCCAATCTTCGTTCTCGACTGCCGCGGTGTAGAGAAAATCGGGATGCAACCGCGGTCACTTCCCGATTTCCTGAACGTCCATCCAAAACAGTCCTGTCAGAGGTCTGCTAACACTTTGAGTACCCGCACGACGTGCAGTGCTGGCAACCTTCCTCGTAAATCAGAGTGGGGCCGTCGCATTGAGGGCAGAGGTCATAGGCTGGCTCTGCTACGCGCTTGCCGGCAGCCGCTTGAATCGCTTGCGGCTCCGCCACCGAAACCGCGGCCTCCCCCTTCCCCTGGTTGAGATGATTCTCAAGCAACTTTCCAATGGCATCCACCACACTGAGAACCCGCCCGGCCCCAAAGCCCATTTGATTGGCGCCGCCAATGCCCTTCAGTTGCTCGGAGACCAGCTCTAAGCGCCGGCGCGGCCCCACATTGCCGTTCGATCGCAGGTAAAGACTAATAATACGACCCAACGCTTCCATAAACGACTGGACTTCAGATCCCGCCCGGCCCAATAACATGAACACCTCAAAGGGGTTGTTGTCTACCTCGTTTATCACCACGCGAGCCGTTCCAGCCGGTGTTTCCTTACGATAGGTGCGGCCATTAACCTGGGCTGGGACCGGAAAGACCTCGACATCGAGATTCGCGTCCAAGTATTGAGACGCGGCTGGCGCCGCGGTCGACTCGTCCTTTTTGTCAGCCAAGTGCAGTACCTGTTCTTGCCGGCTCTGGTCTCGGTAGATGGTCACGCCTTTGCATCCCAAGTCATAGGCAAGCTCGTAGAGCCTAGCCGTATCCTCGACTGTGTAGGTGCTAGGAGCATTAGCCGTCTTGGAAATGCTGGAGTCTGTCCACCGCTGGATCGCCGCCTGCACGTACACGTGCTCTTCAGGGCTTAAATCCATCGCACCCACGAAATAGTCGGGCAAAGATTCGCCGGGATGCGCATCCATCCATTCCTGCGCGACCTCCACATATTGTTCATCGAAGCCGAGCCGTGATTGCCGGTAGTAGGTCAAAGCATAGAATGGTTCGATGCCCGTGCTGGTCCCCACCATACTGCCCACGGTGCCCGTTGGGGCTTGGGTTAGAATGGTCACATTGCGTGTTCCGTGCTGGCGAATCGCCTCACGCACTCGTTCCGGCATGCGCTGCATGAACCCGCTCTGAAGATACTTGTCGGCATCAAAGGCCGGGAACGCCCCCTTCTCCTTAGAAAGCTCCACATCATAGAGATACGCCTCGGTGGCAATAAATTCATAGAGCTTGTCAATGAACTGAATCGATTCCGGACTGCCATAGCGGAGTCCGAGGCGAATTAACAGTTCTCCCAGCCCCATGGTGCCTAGCCCAATTCGCCGCTCTTTCTGTTGATTTTCGTAATTTTGATCAAAGAAATACGGCGTGGCATCCACGATATCATCCAAAAAGCGAGTTCCCATCCGAACCGTCACCCGGAGTCCATCCCAGTCCACATCATTTCGGTCCGCATCATAGAAGGCGGCCAGGTTAATGTGTCCTAGGGTACACACTCCCCAAGCCGGAAGCGGCTGTTCAGCACACGGATTGGTGCTGATGAGCGGGTTAAAATACCAACTATTGGAGTCCTTTTCATGCCGCTCATCAAACACAATCCCTGGCTCCGCTGCCTGCCAAGCCCCCTCAATAATGGCGTTCCAGAGCGTTCGCGCTTTGACTGTCTCGTAATGGACAACAGGCTTACCCAGAGCGCGCCAAGTCTCCAAATTTCCATCCCATAAAGCATCGTAGTCTGAGTCAGCGGTATCCGGAAATACCAAGTCCCAGTCTCCGTCATTCTTGACCGCCTCCATAAAACGGTCCGAGATACGTACGCTGATATTGGCGTTTTCGACCATCCCGGGGGTTTTCTTAATCTCGATAAACCGCCAGACGTCAGGGTGCCAGTCTTCAATTTGGAGCATTAAGGCACCTCGCCTGGACCCCCCTTGTTCCACCAGGCCGGTCGCACGGGAAAAGAGATCCATCCACGATACCGCTCCCGACGACCGCCCGTTGACGCCTCGGACGATAGCTCGTGACGGACGAAGAGAGGCAATGTTAATGCCTACCCCACCCCCACGACTCATAATTTCAATCATCTGCCCAAGCGACTCAACAATCCCCTGGCGGCTATCCTTGGGGCAAGGAATTACGTAACAGTTAAAATAGGTCAATTTTTGGTTAGTACCAGCCCCCGCCCAAATACGCCCACCGGGCACAAAACGCAGGGCGCCGATTTCCCGGGCGAAGCTTTCCTCCACATCTTTTCTGACCTTGGCTTTTTCAACACTCGCCACACCTTTGGCGATGCGCCGCGCGACGTCATGAATCGTGGTTTCGGTAGGCCGGTCGCATTCGCTTGGACGGCGCTCGATAATCTCACCCTTCTGCGGCCCGGTGATGAGTTCAATTTTTAGCAAATTCTTGTCTAAAATGTCTTTGACGATCCCGACATCCTTTTTCGGCCACTTGGGGTGCGGCTCAACCAGCGCTATCACCAGGTCGCCGATATTAAAAGCCCGACTGGAGTCCTTCACGGTATACCGATCTAAAAAAATTTTCCAACTAAGTTCTGAACTAAACCCTGTTTCCAGATCCATACTCTCCCTTTTCCCCCTTACTACTGATTCCGCTGAGCCTCAATAAGACGCTCCAACTCCCGGTGAAAGCCTTCAATGTCGGTAAATTGTCGATACACTGAGGCAAATCGGACGTAGGCCACCGCATCCACCTGACGGAGCTCCTCCATCACCACCTCGCCAATCGCATGGGTGGCAATTTCCCCGCTGGCTCGATCACGTACCTGGCGTTCCACCCGATCAACGAGTTGCTCGAGCTGGTCCAGCGAAATCGGGCGCTTTTCCGAGGCGGTCAATAACCCCTTTAAAATCTTGGACCGATCAAATGCCTCCCGACGGCCATCCTTCTTCACCACCCAAATCGGGATCTCTTCGACCCGTTCATAGGAGGTAAACCGCCGGTGACATTCCAGACACTCGCGCCGCCGGCGAATGGCTTGTCCGTCCTCTGTGGGCCGCGAGTCAAGCACTTTACTGTCCACGTAGTGGCAAAACGGGCATCGCATCGCACAATCCCCTTTATCTAGTACAACAACCATTATAGTACCTACTATATCTCGTTCACAACAAATAAGAGACGGGGCGAAAATTCCCACAAAGAGGAAAAACCCGCACCAATTCGCGGGTTTCGCCATCATCCGACGCACTTTGTCGAATAAAAACTGGAGCCTATTTGTTTAAAATCCGAAACGCCCAGATCCCTGACCCGCCCAAAACCACGACCCCCAATACCCAACTGCCGACGCCCAAAATTCCTAAGACCGTCAGGGCTCCCCCTACACCCATACCCCATTTTGTCCACCGTAATCCCGGCCGTTGCCGTTCGAGGTTGTTCCACTTCCGAGGTAGCATGTCATCCCTCCTTGTCCTCTCATCATACGACTTTTTCTGTCACTCGAAAAAAATGAGAAATTAGGACTATGAATAGCCGGCGCCAAACGCATATGCTAAGGTGTTAACCATCAATATTAAAATAAGCAAGCGGAGTGAATTATGGCCCATTCTAAAGCTCAGAAGAGCTCATTCCTCGAAGAATTTCGCCTCCTCGTCTCACCAAAAACCAGTGTATTGTTCGCGAGCTCCTTTATTATCCCGCTCGCCGCATTCATGTTGTACCCGTTTCTCACCATTTTCTTTACGCATCGTCTTCACTTTAGTGCGGCGGAAGCCGGACTACTGCTTTCCATTCGATTCCTGTCCAGCGGGCTTTTGGGATTTGTCAGTGGCTGGCTCGCGAATCGCCTAGGGATGACCCGAACCTACACCATCTCGGGCATCATGACAGCGTTGGTTATTGTGCTTCTAGCCTTTCAAACCAGCCTCTGGTCAATCGTGGTCCTGCTTGTGCTCATGGGTGTAGCCGAGTCGAGCGTAAAAACCACCGTTCGGGCCCTCTCGAATGTCGCACTGCCGGCGGAGCACCGAGGGGCCGGGCAAAATTACATGTATTGGCTCAATAATGTAGGCATGGCGGTCGCCATGCCGGTGTCGTCGTTTGCCCTCCATGGCGGCTTGTCCCGGATTCCCTTCTTTGTGGCGGCAGCTGCCTATCTGGTCATGGCGCTTGTGATGGCGGCCGGTTTCGGTGGCCATGGCCGCCAGGAGCCCGAACCCGGCTCAAACACCCGAAAAAGCATTGCGCCGTGGACGATTTTTCGCCAAGATCGGGCCTTTACGCTACTCATGGTCTCATTCGTTCTTTGGGTGATGGTGGAAATGCAATTCGAGTCCGACATTCCGTTGGATCTCTCGTATCACCTGCCTCACGGCGCTGCCCTTTACGGCGCCCTGGGCGCCATCGACATGATTCTCGTGTTTGTCCTGCAATTGGCTGCGGGCCATTGGTTGTCATCGCGGAAGTCTCCCTGGTACGGATACATGGGGTTCCTTTTGCTGGGGGGTGTGGTCGTCGGGGGATTGTGGCAAACCACCCTCGGTTGGGGTATTGCCATCGTGCTCTTAGCCCTCGGCGATGTCTTCAGTATTAGTCAAATAATGGCCCTCATGGGCGTGATTCCTCGCGACGGGCAGCAAGCCGCTTATTTCGCCATCTTTGGGATGGCTCAAGGTATTGCCACCTTCCTGGCTTATGCGCTGGGCGGGGCAGCCTATCAATGGCTTCATCCAGCCGTACTATTTGGCCTCTGCGTACCGGCCGCCATTCTTTCGGCCATTTTCTATCGCGGTGCCCGCGTCCGAGCGGGAGCCCCTCAATCCGAGGCGGCCTAGCCGTAACCCTTCCTTATGGGTCGTCATAGGATGCCGTAGACGACCCGTAAAGGAGGATCTCCATGAACAATGTCATGTCCTACTTAGCCTTGGCGTACGTGTCGCAGACAGTGGCGCGCGCTGCCCAAAGTCTCTTGCCGCTCAAGACGCCCGCCCAGGCGCTCATTATTCGCGAGTGGCTCTCCACGGCGACCGGGGTATTCCTGGCGTTTGGCGCAAAAATGGACGTCTTGGGCGACCTCGGCATCGACGTTCCGGGCGAATCGATCGGATATGTTTTTACCGGCGTAATTCTTGGGCACGGCATCCATTACGCCTGGCGGTTTGTGGCCAATGGCCCCTGGTCCCGAACAAAAAACCCGTCCGTTTGAGTCGACTCATCCCCTCTCCCTTCCGCACCCACCCGCTGACATAATTTTTCCCTGGCCGGGGAACTTAACCAGGACAACGGAGACTAAGGAAGGGAGTCCTCATTTATGGTGAAGCAATCTATAACCATGGCGTTGGCGCTATTGTCTCTCAGTGCCGTCTTGGCAGCCTGCGGGACGCCGGCACCCGCGCCTAACAACTCCCAAAACTCGGGAAGCACCGGTTCCATGCATAAAAAGAATACCCACGGAAACCCCACGACGAAAAAGCCCGGCGCGACTTCAAGTTCGAAGAATTCTCGCTCGACGAACACCAAGAAGGGCACCGCCACCCACACCAACAGTGGGAGAACCCATACGTCCAGAACGGGCAAAAAGTCCGCAGGAACGGGTTCCACGTCCGGAACAGCGGCCGCCAAAACCATGAGTCTCGCCACGCTGCCATCCATCATGTCGCTCGACGCCTATAACCCTCACTACAAGGCGTACCACGAGGTGTCCGCTTTTGTGAACGAAATGGGCTATCACTGGGCGACACAAGTCCCCGGGATTGTCTACATGACCAACAACCACAATCAAGTGACCGCCGTAGAGGCCGCATTTCCTCAGAACCACGGAGATTTCGGTTGGTATGATCCGCCGACTCCGCCTTCGATCTTGAATGGTAGTCTCGCGTGGTATAGTCAACACCTGTATTTCGTACCGCCGTCCACGATCACCCCAGGCATGTCAGCCACCGTCAAAAGTGACCTGACATCCTGGATTGCCTTTAAGACCGTCAATCCCCATCTGAGTCTCTACGTGAAAGAGCCGACACCCTATCATGGCTACACGGTCTATGGACCTCCCAATGGTCCCGGGATTAAGGTGCTCGTAAGTCCTACCGGCCCCATTGCGGGATTTCTTGTTAGTGAGCCGGCCATGTGGGGATGGAACGCCGTGTATCTGCAACCGAACGGTCATCCGGTACACTCCCTTGCTTACGGTACCGCCTACCAAAGTGCCTTTATGCTAGGGCCCGCCAAAGCCCCGGCCACGCCTGCCGGTGGATTGGTGAAATAATAAGGAGACCATCAAAGGCGCCGCTGCAACCGAGGCGGCGCTCTTTTGTGGTTAAATAGAAATACGAAAGAGGCGAAGCCGATGTCACATGACGATGATTCTCAAAACCCCAATGCCCGCCCGCCCCTCTGGGCCATGATTTTGGTAGGAGCCATCATTTTGTTTGGGGTGGTGGGCTATTTTATTCGCTAGATCATCGGCGAGGACGGGGGCCGGCCGGCACTAACGGGGCCCTCGAGACCTCACCCGCCAACTCGGAGAGGCTCCGTCCCTTGGGCTCTGGCAGCAAGAGGCTCACCAGCGCGCCGAGAATGGAGAACAGCGATGTAATCATGAGGGTACCGCTGACTCCCACCGCCGAAGAAAGCAAGGGAAAAACGAACACGCCGATGAAGGCGCCCAACTTCGCTATCCCGGCGGATATACCATGCCCGGTGGTGCGCATCGATACGGGAAATACCTCTGCCGGAATGACGAACGTGGTGGTGTTAGGACCGAACTCGGAAAAGAAGTAACTGATCCCAAATATCACGATAAAGGCTAACACATGCGTCCCGATCCCGCGCCAGATCCCGATCGCGAAGAACGACAGGGCCATCATCACAAACCCAATAATTTGCAAGCGGCGATGGCCAATTTTGTCAATCTGGGAGAAGGCGACGATGTAGCCGGGCGCCGCAAACACGGCGAAGATAATGAGCGACCAGGCCATCTGGGTTAGCATGGTGGAGTGCGGCTCGATGCCCTTTAGTACCAGCGGCATGGAGATGGAGTTACCATAGTACGCATAGTCGAACAAAAACCAACTCCCGGCTGTGCCTACCAACAACTTTAAGATGCGCGTTCGCCGTATTACAGGTTGCGCAGCTGAGCCCTTTCGGTCGGTGATCGTCCCGTCTACCGTCATCCCCGAAAATTGGCTCAAACTTTTGGCCGCCTCCTGTCCTTGGCCGCGAACTTCCGCCACATAACGCGGAGACTCGGGCATTCGACGGCGCATTAAAATCACCGCCATGGCGGGCAGAGCCCCCAACCCGAGCATGAGACGCCAGGCTATCCCCGGGGGAATGTTTGACGCCATTAAGGTGAGCGCCACAACGGGTCCCGCGATGAGTCCTAAAGCTTGCATGGAAAAGACGAGCGCCACCAGCTTGCCGCGATCTTTGACATTTGCGTACTCGCTCATTAGAACCGCGCTGACCGGATAATCTCCGCCAATCCCAAGCCCCATCACGAAACGAAAGATGAGGAGCCAGAGCATATTGGGGGAAAACGCCGACAACAGCGCGCCACCTGCCATAATCATGGCCTCGACTCCGTATATCTTCTTGCGCCCTAAGCGGTCCGCCAGCCGGCCGAAGACCATGGCCCCCAAGAAGGCCGCCAATAACGCCGTGGATCCCAAAAGACCGACCATCACCTTAGAGGGCGCCCACTGGACCTTGATAAGGTCGAGCGCCGCGCCAATGATAAAGAGGTCATAGGCATCGGTGAAAAAGCCGGTACCAGAAATAATCACTGCTCTCAGGTGAAAAAGGCCCAGCGGAGCATTATCCAACGCCTTTGTTACGTCGCCATTGTCAGCCATGTGCATACCTCCTTGCCGGGGGTAGTATTGCCGACCCATTCCGGTTTCAACCCGCATGGTCCGAGAGCCCAACGGGTAGCCTAAGGCAATGCGATCGTTTTGGCTAACGCGACCGTTCTGGTCACTCGCCCTTGGCCTCTTTATGAACGCGTACAGTTACGGCGTTGCGGCCGTGGCTTTAACATGGGTGCCGCACGGCCGCTGGACGTCCACCCTATTTCTTATGTGGGCTCCCGTGGGGCTCTCGGTCGGCATTGGCCTAGGCGGCATCCTGGCGGACCGACTCGGGCGACGTCTCATGTTGCGCTGGGGTCCCGTGGGCTATGTGATTGGCTCGGCATCACTTCTCCTCAGTTCGGGCATGGCCCCCGCCCTTTTGGGATCGGGCTTCCTAATGCTCACGGCCGGGCTTGAGAGCAACACTATATTGACCTACTCGCAAGAGTTAATTCCCGGCCCTTCCAAGCGCCAGACCATGTACGCGGAATTGAACTTCGTGAATATGGGGGCGCTTGCCCTGGCGGCACTCGCCTTTGTTAGCCATCAATGGGGCACCGGCCTTCTAAGACCTGGCATGACGGTTTTGCCACTAGGTCTGGCGTTATTAAGCCTATGGCTCCGACGATCATTGCCCGAGTCCGTACTTTGGGAAAAAAGCACCGACGGTGCGGCGGACCTGTCCATGCCACCTGATTACAGACTGAGATTGCTCGTGGCTGGCATATTTTCGTTTGCCAATACGGCCGGTTTCTCGCTTCTGACCTACGCCTTCGGTACGGAATTCCTCCCTCGCCATTTTCACCATCTATTGTTAGTCTCTACCGCTACCGCATTCTTGGTCGGGCTGGTGGCGCGCTGGCTGGGTCAGCTACCAGCCGCCACCATCCTTCTCGTCGGGTATGGTTTAGCTTTTATGGCAGCGCTCGCTCTGGCCTTCGTTCAGTCGCCAGGACACCCGGCATTTTGGCCGATTCTCTTTGCCTTGAGCGCCTTCACCTCCATGAGTTATCTGGCCGAGGACACCTTCAAAACGGACGCCTGGCCCTCACGGGTCCGGGCTCGCCTGATAAGTGTCGTTCGGGTGGCCGGACTCTTAGGCTACGCGGCCGTCCTCTTAGCGGCTCGCCACACCCCGCTCCAGCCGTTCCTGATGCTCATCGCGACGGTTTGGGGCGTTGGTCTCCTGGCCGCTGTGGTGTGGTGGTTGGCCGACCAGCGGCAAGGGTTGAAACACCAGCGCAGAATAGCCACTCGTCGGATCCGTGAACATTTCCGCCGGTCCAAGATCCGCTGAACGGGCCAACCGTTCCACTAAGTTCACTGGGTACACTCGTCCGCTTGGACATCTAAGCTTCACCTGAAGATCAAAAAGTCGGCGAGACGGTTGGTCATCCATAAAGTAGCCGGCAATGATCATCCGCCCCTGGTTTCGCAATCGGCGCCGGCAGTTGGAGAACAGCCGCTGAAGCGAGGAGGGAGGAAAATCCTCAATGAAGCGTGCGAGCAAAATGCCGTCATACGGTCCCGGCGGCAATGCTTCAAAGACATCCCCGGCCCAGCAATGCATGACCGTGCGGAGCTCCGAATCCCACTGCTGGGCTACCTCGGGGCGGTCGGCCAACGTGACCTTCGCTCCCTGTTGGTGAAGCCAGAGCCCGAGCTTCCCGGAACCAGCACCGACATCGAGCCACCGCTCGCCAAAGACACAACCTATGACAGCACTAAGACAATCTTGAAGGTCGTTGCACCGTCGCGCGAGTCGCTCTTGATCCCCCTGCACCGGATTTCGTTTACGGGATTGCCCGCATCGCAACCGCTCCGGCAGTTCCGCCCACAGCAATGCCTGCTCGGCTGTTATGATTGCCCAAGCCGAGTCGTCGGGCACCTGGTTGACCACCCACCGCCCCGTTGACGGCTCCTGCCGCACCCATTGCCAGGATTCCATGAGATGGAGAAGGGAGTGGACGATCGGTCCCTGAAACCCTTCACGAATTAGCCCTGTCACGTCCGTGCCACTCCGCAGTCGCTTCCAAAGCCCCGAGCGTAGCACGCTATACCAGACTAGCGCCCGATACAATGAATCCGGGCACAAAGCCCAATCCAGACCCACCATTGGCCTTCTCTCCTTCTGACCCACTCGGCAGAGTAGCCTACGAAACTCGTCGGCCCAGTGCGCCTGTCTTTCCGATGAATTCTGGGGTTCTTGGGTCAACGCATTGACGGGTCTTCCTCCCATTGCCAATTTGTTGCGGCTGCGCCATGCTAGAAGAGAGGTGGTCACGTGAATCGCCAGGAACGGCAGCAACTGATTTTGTCGCTTCTCCGCTCCGACCGGGATCCGGTCCGGGGGGACGACTTAGCTCAACGTCTTCAGGTTACCCGCCAGGTCGTGGTGCATGAAATCGCACTGATGCGGGCCTCTGGCATACCGATTGTCTCGACTCCCCGGGGCTATCTGCTGGGAGAAGACCCGCGCCTTCAACAGGAGACCATTATTGCCGTCCGTCATGACCCGGAGCAAACGGTCGACGAGCTTTATACGCTCGTCGACCACGGCCTCATGGTGCATAGTGTAATTGTTGCCCATCCGCTTTATGGTCATCTTGAGGGAAGCCTCGAACTAAGGTCCCGTCTCGACGTCGAAACCTTTTTGTCAGAACTTCAGACCGGACATGCCGCCTTATTGTCCTCCCTCACCGAGGGGTACCATTTGCATCGGGTTAGTTTTTCCGAGCGAAGCCATCTGGAGCGCGCCAAGCTCGCACTCCGCGAGTGCGGGGTTGACGTGCTCGACTAAAGATCAGCGGGGCGCCCGACACCATCCTCCCATTGGGAATCGGGGCACCGGGAGTAGCCTCGACCACAAGCTTTTCGCTAATATTTACCGGAATTTCGCACCGCCCAAGTAGGCTCAACAGTTCAGCGACCTCCGTTCCGGGTCAGGCGCGAGATATAGCGGCACCAGCGGACCCTCTTTGAGCGCTTCATCGACGGCAGTCATGGTAAGTTTGTCCAAAACCCCGACGGCCGCGCCTTGAAAGAAATCCCCTTCCCGATACATAAATCCCCGAATAGCTCAGGGAGTAGGGACAGCACCATTCAGGAATCTCAGAAATCGTGAGGAAAATCATGGCCGTTTTTGGCGATTGCCATACATGTATACCAAGCATCCCCAAAAAACCGTGCGACGAGGTATACGTTAAACAGACAGCGGTGCGTAGCGTTGCAATGTTTTACCTCTTTCGGGGTTCCTTCGTAAGTGCGCCATGGCCCACGATAGGTCGGTCTCTGCATCCACGTGGGCTGAAGAGTGCTCAAGAGTTTTCTCTCCTACATGTGGCTCCCCACTCGACAGATGTTGTCGTTGCTTTATGTCGGATTTAGCACAGATAACGGCCAATATCCAAGAAACCCTGGCCATGGCCGCGTCATGGCGAGCCTGGCCACGGTTAGCGCACCACCCTTAGCCGATTAGGACGACCTTACCATCCGGCCGCACTCGCGTTATTCGCGGCCATATTGGCTTTCAAATAGCTGGTTGGCGGCGTCCGACCCCGCCGCATTCATATAGCCGTAATTTGGGGAGGCTTCCCGCGTTACGAAATCACCTCAAAACGACCTACACGAAATGGTTACCTGCTTTGCAACCACTACAACAGCGGCGATGTCCAACCGATAGTCACCGGCCGAAGCCGTCTTCGGGCGTTGTTTTTCGTTTAGATGCTTAAGCCGAGATCAGATCGGATACTAAGGCCTCTGATTGACATATCGGTGTTTGGGTCAAACTTACCCAATCAGAGATGCCCCGCTCAGCTAATTCCATAAATCTTTGAGAACGCGCAATGCGCGATGTTTACCATGGTTGCCAAGCGTTCTGTTTTAATGTATATACAGTTGTATTAACTGTCGTTAAGGAGAATGCCTGTGTCGGAATCGTTAGAGCCAATTTACGGTGACCGAACGCTCACCGTCGAACCCTATGGCGTGGAAAAAGTTCCGGACCCTGAGCGTCATGGTACGGCCAAAAGTCAATTCACACTCTGGTTGGGCAGTAATCTCACCATTGCTGACTTCGCCTTGGGGTTCTTTCCGATCTCGTTAGGCCTATCCTGGGGCTGGACCATCTTAGCGCTGGTGGTGGGAAATCTGTTGGGCGCGTGGGCGCTTGGCGCGGCTTCCGCAATGGGACCAGAGGCAGGCTTGCCCCAGTTGATGATTAGCCGGCTGGTATTTGGAAGCTTTGGTGGCCGCTTGCCTGCCCTGTTAAACTACGTCAGCACTATCGGATGGTTTTCTGTCAACAATATTCTCGGCTCATTTGGTCTACAAGTGTTGTTCCCTCATTTGCCATTTTGGCTAGCCTCGGGCCTTTTAGTCATCGTTCAAGGATGTCTAGCCATCTTTGGCCATAACCTCATCCATGTCTACGAACGGTTAATGTCGGTAGTTCTCGGGGTCCTGTTTCTTATCGTTTCCATCATCCTATTGACCGAGCACCGCCTTGGCACCTATCATTCCACCATTCACGGTGAGCCCTGGGCCCCGTTTGCCTTGGTTGTTGCCGCTGCCCTATCTTATCTGGGCAGTTGGGCACCGTATGCTGCCGACTATAGTCGTTACTTGCCCTCGAACACGCGCCCTCAATCCGTCAGGCGGTGGAGTTTCTGGGGAGGATTTTTGGCCTCGTTATGGCTGGAGTTAGTCGGAGCGGGCGTTGCCATGGTCGCCGGAGCCTCGGCCAATCCCATTGCCGCCCTGCACCAGGTGTCCGGTGCCTTCGGAGTCCTAGCAGTGGTCGCCATCATCTTAGGCGGTACGGCCGCCGATGCGTTAAACCTCTATTCCAATGCCTTAGCTGCCGGAGCGCTCAACATTCGTTGGCCGCGTTGGACCTTGGCCGTGATCGCAAGTCTCATCGGCCTCGCCCTTAGTTGGCTGGGATCAGGGTCGTTTGAAAGTTACTATGACAACTTTCTCTTGCTTCTCGGCTACTGGCTTACTCCATGGTTGGGCGTGATGGTGGTGGCCTGGTACCGCCGCCGACAAAATCCCCTAACACCGCGGCCCGGGGTCGTTTGGCCAGCCCTGGTGAGCTTTCTCATCGGGTTTCTGATATCTATCCCCTTTATGTCGTCAACCCTCTATACCGGACCTATTGCCCAATCTCTTCACGGGGCTGATCTCACGTTCTATGTGGGCTTCCTAGTGGCTTTGGGGGTTTACGGACTCTGGACCGCCCGGCGTGCCTAAGATGTTGCAGGATTTGCCCATTATCCGTCACACTAGTGACGGATAATTTCTTATTGGAGCGTGGCTCATGGCGATTTGGAACGGCTTCTTACAATTATGGATCCATATCGGGTTGCACCTCTTCCCGCCTGTCATTCATCCCATGTTAGTGCACTTCCCCATTGTGCTACTCTATGGAAGCCTCTTCACCTCGGTGCTCGGCCTTATTTGGAAGCGCGATCGATTCTTTGATCGGGCGAGCTTTTGGCTTTTGACCCTGGGCCTCATTGCCGGGGTAGTGGCAGCTGCAGCCGGCGTCATTTCCGAGCAATATGTCAAGTGGACCCCGGTCACAAGTGCCCTCTTGAGCACTCACCAAGCTTACGCCGTGCTGACCGGCCTCTTCGTGATACTCGCTCTGGCATCACGACTTTTAGCCCGCTATCCGCGCAGTGCGCCGATGGGTCACAACTGGTCCTTCGCCCAAAGCGGCCGCGGACGCCAAACCCTCTTTTCCTGGGTTTTTTTGCTCGCTGCGGTCATCCTAGTGACGATGACCGCCCAAGTGGGCGGCACCATGGTTTATCACTACGGTGTCGGGGTCCACGGTCTTCTCTTTCACACCCCGGCGCTTCTTAACCGTTAGCGAACGAGGAGGGACGACTTTGCCACGGTTAACGCAAGAGGAGGTGATTCGGCATCTCACACCGCCCCCAGGGGTGTCCATGCCTCCCTACCCGCACATCCAAGACCAAATCTATCGATGGAGCCTCCTGTCAGCTGCCGCAGGCATGGCGGTGGAAACCATCGCCTGGCTTTTCCTTCCCGCGTCACGCTGGCGCGCGGTCGGCGAAGGCTGGACGCTAATCTCGCTTGGCGTTGCCGGTTGGACCTTTCTCGTGTGGCTTCGATCGTGGCGCATCCTGGTGCGCGGGCTCGTCACGTCGGGGGCGCTAGTTGCGCCCTTCCTACCGGTTGTTGGCTGGGCCTTTGGGCTTTCCGGCGCGGCCATAATGGCCGCCAAAGAAACCCACTGCTTTCACTTTCGTGCCGGGCGCATCATCCCTTGGTATACCCTCGCTCTAGGAGTCACCATGCTGATACCGAGACCCGCCCTGGTGGAGGGGTTGGGATGGCTCGGACTGGCCAGCCTGTGGACGTGGTTGGTAGCCGCCCGTTGGCAACTGCCACTCTTCGAGATTTAGCCCAAAGGATTGCCTGAAAAGAGAGGACTTCCGCCCATCGGTCACGAACATTCGCCTACACCACATGGGGAGGTATCACCATGCATTGGGCACTCGACAGTCACCTGCCCAGCTCCGGTATCCGGGAAATTTTAGACCTGGCCCTGAAGAGGCCAAATACCATCCGGCTAGAAACAGGCGAGCCCGACTTCTCTCCTCCGGGCTTTGTCGTTCAGGCTTACCGCCAAGCCGCCTTAGAGGGCCATAACCATTACACCCAAACCTCGGGCATTCCTGCTTTGAGAACCGCCCTGCAAATGAAACTTGAGCGCATTAATGGCGTGCACCGCTCCCGCGAAGAAATTTTAGTCACCCCGGGAGGTATCCCCGGATTGTTTTTGGCCTTTATGGGCACAGCCGGGGCCGGCGACGAGATTCTGGTGCCCGATCCAGGCTGGCCGGACTATCTCGGCGGCATGGCGAGCCTCGGCATCCAGGCCGTCCGTTATCCCTTAATATTCCCGGAATTTGTCCCCAGTCTTGATGATTTGGAAAAGCGCATCACAGCGCGAACCCGCGCGCTGGTGCTAAACTTCCCGGGAAACCCGACCGGCCGGATTCCCACGGACTCACTAATCCGGGAGTTATGCCTGTGGGCCGAACGTCACGACCTTTGGATCATCTCAGACGAAGTCTATGACCAGATTGTCTTTGATGGAGAGGTACTAAGCCCGGCGCGTTGGATTCCGGAGCGAACCCTAGCGGTCTATAGCTTTTCCAAAACTTACGCCATGACCGGCTGGCGGTTGGGATATCTCACGGGACCGGAGCAGGCCATCACGTCACTCACCCAAGTGGCCATGGGCATCTGGTCCTCCGTCTCTGAACCGCTCCAATATGCGGGATTGCGAGCCTTGAATGGGCCCCAAGAGGTGGTTGCCCAGATGCGCCAGCACTACCGACGCCGCCGTGACCTGGCCGAACAATTTCTTGACCAGGCTGGGATCCCGCACAGTCATCCCGATGGGGCTTTCTACCTCTTAGTACGCATGGACACGTCCGACCTCAGCTCGCGGGCCTTTGCCTTGCGCTTTTTGAACGAGTGTGGGGTGGCCGTTGCCCCGGGGTCTGCTTTCGGGGCGATGAGCGAAGGATGGGTACGTATTTCGCTGGCTGCTCCTGAAAGCGATCTCATGGATGGGCTTCGGCGTTTGAAAGACTTTCTTCGCCGTTAGGGCGCGTGTGGCAGCTTCGCGATCGGCCCCATGATTCCCGGTGTGGTCCACACCAAGTCAGGGCCACTAACCACCCTTTGTACGCCGCGCCGACCGGCACTCACACGAATCCCCGGCTCGCATAGAGTGCCGTCTTGCCAATAGACGGGTAGCGCCTTTTTGCTACCCAGCGGAGAGACACCGCCGCGAACATAACCAGTGAGCCTGGATAATTCTTTCCAGAAATGAGCTGCTCCCGGTTGCCGCTAAGCCGAGCTAGGGCCTTAAGGTCGAGTGTAAACGCTCCAGGAATCACGGCCATCCGTAGTCGTCCCCGGGCAGCCTCTACCACTAAGGTTTTCCAGAGCTTCCGAGGCTGAATCCCGATTAGTTGAGCGGTAGGTTCCGCGTCTAGGTGATCCATGTCCACCGGGAAGGTGCGCACGGAGCTTTTCCAACGTTAAGAACGCAAGCGTCTTCAACGAATCGCCACCTATCGACAAAAACGGAGGAGGGACTCCCCTCCTCCGTGTGGCAAGTTCGCGATTAGCGCTGTTCCACGGGCACGAATTCGCGGTGAGTGGCTCCCGTGTATTCCGCGCGGGGACGGATGAGGCGATTGTTTTGGTACTGCTCTAGCACATGGGCCGTCCAGCCCGACACCCGGCTAATGGCAAACACCGGCGTAAAGATATCGGTGGGGATGCCCATTTGCGAATACACCGATCCGGAATAGAGGTCAACGTTGGGGTAGAGCTTTTTGGACCCCATAATGACCTCGCGCACCTCGTTAAGCATGTTGTACCACTTGAGGTCATGGGCATCCTCGCCGACATCCTTGGACAGACGGCGCAAAATAATCGCCCGCGGATCTTCCGTGCGATAGACACGGTGCCCAAAGCCCATGATTTTTTCTTTCCGTGCCAAGGCCCCTTCCACCCAGGGCTTGGCGTTTTCCACGGTGCCAATTTTCTCCAGCATGTACATCACTTGCTCATTGGCTCCGCCATGCAAGGGGCCCTTTAAGGTTCCAATGGCCGAGGTGATAGCCGAGTAAATGTCCGAGAGCGTGCCCGCCGTGACCCGCGCTGAAAACGTGGAGGCGTTCAACTCATGGTCCGCGTGCAAAATGAGCGCGGTGTTAAACACCCGAGCGTGTAGTGCCTTCGGTTTCTCACCATGTAACATGTACAAAAAATTCTCCGCCAAAGATAGCGTGGGATCCGGATCCACCGGTTCCCGACCGTGGCGCAGGCGGTCAAATGCGGCGACCACAGTGGGAATTTGAGCCACTAAACGCAGGGCCTTTTTATGGTTGGCCTCTGGAGTCATGGACCCGCCCTCGGGATCATAAATCCCTGCCAGACTGACCGCCGTCCGTAATGCGTCCATCGGATGGGTGTCGTGTGGCAGGGATCGAAGAAATTCTTTGACCGGACCGGCCAAGTTGGCCGCTTGGCTTACATCCTCTTTGAGCTTCTGAAGCTGACCCTGATTGGGTAGTTCCCCATTCCCTAAGAGAAAAACCACTTCCTCGAAACTGGTTGTCTCCGCCAGATCGGCCACATTATAGCCGCGGTAGACGAGACGTCCTTCCTGTCCGTCAATGAAGCAAATTTCCGAGGTGTTGGCTACAACATCTTCTAAGCCGGCCTTAAAGCCCTGTTCCGGCATACTGCTGCCCCCTTTTGTCGCACTATGTATTCTGTTAGGCAAACCTCACTTCCCTCCCAAATTGTACTCCTCTTGCCCCGGATATGATCCCCCCGAATTTTGGAGAATTACCGTCGTTTTTCCCTAAAGGTGTGTGTCGCCCCAGCAATTGTTATAATAACGCTAAGAGATTAACGTGGAGGCCTGAAATTGTTAAGAAATCGCATACGCAGGGTGCCGGTGACGGTTCGCGGCACCCATTATGTTCATGAGTATTTGGTGTTGCCGGACGTCTGTGCCGTGATTGCCGAAGTCCCGGAGGGCATTGTGCTGGTTGAGCAATTCCGCCCTGCCTTAGGTCGGCGCATTTTAGAACTTCCTGCGGGCCGGCTACGACGCGGGGAAGAGCCGGTTCAAGGTGCACGACGAGAGTTGGCTGAGGAGACGGGGTACCAAGCCGGCGATCTGCGCCTCATCTCCCGTTTTTATCCCTCGGTGGGTTTATCGCGGCACAAGGTGCATCTTTATTACACGGTGAACCCAAGCCCCGGCGAAACCCATTGGGATGCGACCGAGGAAATCGATGTAAAAATTATCCCCGTGTCTGAGGTGCCCAACCTGCTCATCGAGGGGCGGGCTGCCGATGCCAAGACCCATTTGGGTTTAGTGTACTTTTTGAATGCCCGTGGCTGGATTATGCAGCGAGGTCGCTGGCGCGCCACTGAACTGGCTCCCAAAAATTGACGAACTGGGGCGTTTTTTGACGCGAAAATCCGCGCTGAAACGGGCACAAATCGGATACAATGGCGGTGTAAGATTCCACGAGGGGAGGCGGCTCTCACGATTTGTGAACACTGCGGGGCGAAAGTCGTGGATGGTGGTCAAACGTGTGCGGCTTGCGGGATGGCCAAAGGACCCGAGGCTCCTCGGCGCCGCGCCAAAGTCATCCCCTTTCGTCCTAGGAAAATTACAGCTCCCAAGTCCCGCCGGCGTCGGCCGTCCAGCTGGTGGTGGATTGTCGCCATTATTGCGGTTGCTCTGGTGCTCCCCTACGTGTTGCCGCTCGCGCGCTAATCTTAGGCCCATTCGCTGGCATCCAGCTTCGGTTGTAGGGCCCGGTTGAGTGATTCGCCCAAAACGTCCGCCATGTCGTCAATCAGCATATCGATTTCTTTGGGCGTTACCATCAACTCCGAAAAGCGACTCCCGAGAACTTCGTCAATCAGCCCCCGTTGCTCTGTGGGGGTCATTTGCTTGAGGATGTCGTAGAAGGCCACGTCGTCAGCCAGTTGACCGGCAATTTGATGAATGGCTTCTTGGGCAATGCTGATGGACTGAACCACGGTGCAGACCCCAATGGCAATGACCGGCACCCCTAAACTGTCTTCTGTCAATCCCTGCCGCCGGTTGCCAACACCCGACCCGGGATGAATGCCGGTGTCTGCGATCTGAACACTGCCCAACAGCCGATCTAAGTTGCGTGCGGCCAAGGCATCGATGGCGACGACCAGGTCGGGTTTTGCTTGGCTAACAATGCCACGAATAATGTCCAGCGTTTCGATCCCCGTCGTACCCAGTACCCCGGGAGCCACTGCCGCCACCGGGCGCATTCGGTCCCTAATGTCGTCCGGTACAACCTGGCCTAAATGCCGCGTCACCAAGAGTCGCTCCACGACCCGCGGCCCCAAAGCGTCGGGAGTCGCATTCCAATTCCCCAACCCTACCACCAGCACACTTTTGTGCGTGTCTTCGGGAACGAGGCTTTTGAGCTGGTTGGTGAGATTCACCATCAGATTCCGCTTCAAGTCAGGGTCCCGGTCCTTGAATGTCGGCACGTCCAGGGTGATGTAGTGGCCCTGCGGCTTCCCCATCAGTTTTTCAGCAGACTCTTCGTAAATTTCGACTTCGGTTACCACTACGCCTCGATCCTTTGATTCCTTGACCCGAACGCCCGGCACCTCTTCCTTGGCGTCGCCGCGCACAATGTCACGCGCTTCGATGGCCATGTCGGTATAGACGTGGATAGGTTCAAAAACAAACTCCCGATCTGCCACAGGTTCTGCCTCCCGAGAGGACCCGGAGGGGCCCTAAGATACTGTTAGACTTGCCGCGCCTGGGTGCGATTATGCAAAAACACCGGCCGTTTCCAAGTGATGGCGGCCCAGAACAGGGCGGTATCGCGTAAGGCGATCACTGGCCCCGGTATGCGGGCGACAAAGGGGGCTAAGAAGGGACTGCCTGTGGTGCCTAGTTCCAGCCAGCGCATCGCCAAAAAGAAATCGCAGACGCCGGCAATATTCATGAACACGAGTTTGACTGGCGTCGCCCGGCACCAAAGCGCTGCATAGTAGGCCCACAACATATACTGCGGACTATAGACCTTATTCACCAAAAGCCACCAGGCGAGGGCGGACCCAGCTGCCTCCACCGGGTTTAGCCGCTCTTTTCGCATGGCGTCCAACAACAACACTCCTCCAGCCGCCGTAATGGCGAGAGTCAGAAGATTGACGTCAGCAATCCGAAGCCAGTGAATAGCGACCAGCCGCGCCCAGAGACCTGGGTCCGGCGCCCGGCCGCTATTGAAGGTAAAGAATTCCGTCCATCCACGCCAGCCTGTAATGGCGAAGGGCAAATTGATAATAATTCCGGCCAGAGCCGCCGCACCAAGAAATTGCCGCAAGTGTCTCCGATGCCCGGAATCTCGACGCCGCCATAGGCCGAATGCTAAATACGGGAGTAATACAATGGGAAAAAATTTAGTGGCCACGCCAATCCCCACCCAGAGCCCGGACGTCCACCAACGCTCCCGCTCATAGGCGAGAACCGCCATCCCCCAAGTGGCAATGCCCAGCAAATCCCAGTTCGTCAGGCCATAAAGCGTCAACATTGGAGTGGCGGCAAACCACCACGCCGCGCTTCCCCGGCCGGCTCGTAGCGCCCATAGTGCTCCGAAAAATCCTAACGAGAGACCGACTAGGGATCCCAGAAAATACCCCGGAAACCCGGGCAGATGAGCCATGACCGACATATAGAGGCCGATGAGCACAGGATATTCGATGACATTTTGGACATAGGGCAATTGGTGTAGAAAGAGTCGACGTGACCCATATAACGCGACGACATCGGAATAACTCCAGTGGCGGAAGCTATAGGCGTAATAGCTGAAGTCCGGGTGTCCATCGGCCATGACCAGGTGGGATGGGAAGATGCGGAGCGCTGAGAATCCGAGAGCGATCAGACCAACAATTAAGGGCCTCCACATTCCATACTTCTCACCCTTGACCAGACCTCTCGCCTTCCTTCCGGACAAGATCAAGCGGAGCCCGGAACACATGCTGAGCCTCCGCAGTACTTAAGAGGTTATCCGCCACCATGCTTTGCAACACCTGCCACTGCCGATCCTTCGCCGCTCGCCAATGGATGAGGGGATCGTCTTCGCTGGGCGCCTGGGGTAGGCCTGCCAACAGTGTCGCCTGAGCCGGACTTAACTGTGCCGGTGACCTCTTAAAGTAGTTTTGGCTCGCTTTTCCAATTCCATACGCCCCATCTCCCAAATACACCTGATTCAAGTACAGGGTGAGGATTTCCCGTTTCGAATAAAGCGCCGTGGCTAAGACCGACAATAGCGCTTCGGCAATCTTTCGATGAAATCGTTTCGCCGGACTTAAGAGCGTATCTCGCACCAACTGTTGGGTGAGCGTGCTGCCCCCTTGGAGGCGCTGACCCGACCTGAGGTCAACCAACAACGAGCGGCCGATGCCCTCAAAGCTAATGCCAATATTGGAATCGAAGGTGCGATCTTCCGTGGCAACCAGGGCTTCCACGACCCATGGCGAAACGTGAGAGAGGGTTGTCCAACGTCCCCCATGGCTTTCTTCACGCCGCCGCACGATGGTCGGTAAGTGGGACACTCGCGGCCAATAGGCCTGATAGAAATGGATCACTGGAAGCGAGGTCATGAACAGAAATACCGTAACCCCGATGCCGGTGGCCCATAGAACGCGGGGCTTGTGTTCCGGCAAGCAAGTTCCCGTCCCTTCTCACATACATGTAATCGGGGGGATGGACAATGCAGCCGACGTCGAGAAAATCGATCTGGTGGGGTACTCTCACGTTAACCTCGGCTGCACTGGCCTCCCGCGGACTCGGCCTCATCTACCGTATGCTCCTGGCCCGCTTTTTAGGGGGCGAGGGTCTCGGACTCTTTCAAATGGTCTTCCCATTTTACGTGGCGCTGGTAACCCTGGCAGTGGCAGGCACGCCTGTGGCCGTCTCCCAGATGCTCGCGGAAGGAAAGGCCCCGGCCAGCCGTCTCTTACGAGCGTCCATCTTCATCGTGCTGACCATTACCTTGCCCTTAATGGTGCTGGTCATCATGTGGGCGCGGCCCCTGGCCGTTACATTGTATCATGACGAAATGTTTGTGCCCCTCTTATGGGGGCTTTCGCCGGCGCTGTTAGCGGTTGCCTTTTCCAGTGTTCTGCGGGGGTACTTTTTGGGGCGCCAACAAATGGAATACCCGGCGGCCGCCCAGGTGGCGGAGCAAATGGCCCGGGTGGCGATTCTCTTTGCCCTCGTTAATCTGGTGGGACGACACCTTTTCCCCAACCCGCCTTTGATCGCGGTGCTGCTTATTCCCTTGGGCGAAGCGGTCAGCCTAGCCATTTTAGCCTGGGGCTACCTCCATCGCCAGCCGGATCCCTTGATCGACGCCGATCAACCGCGAGGGCTGGCCAGAGCGATCCTGAAACTGTCCGTTCCCGTCACGTTGAGCCGCCTATTGGGATCGGGTGTGGCCGTGGTGGAGGCAAGCCTCATTCCCCTGCGCTTAGAGTTGTCTGGCATGACGCGCGGGGCAGCCGTCCGTTATTTCGGCCAGCTGACAGGCATGGCCCTACCCCTGATCCTGTTTCCCTCCGCGTTGACCGTATCCTTATCCACCAATCTCATCCCCGCCATCGCCGAGGCCTCCGCCCGAAAAGACATCCGGCGGGTCCAGAAATATATTGTCGATAGCATATCCGCTACGGCGCTCCTCACCGTACCGGTGACCTTTATGCTGCTTACCCTTGGTCTTCCCTTGGATGACCTGTTCTTTCACGCCAGCATTCCATCCACGGTCTTCGTACCCTTGGTGATTGGCGGATTCTTTTTGTATTTCGACATTGCCTTAGCCGGTATTCTGCGCGGCTTAGGCCGGACCGATCTACCGCTCTGGAACGATTTAGCGGCAAGCCTCTTGGAAATCGCCCTCATTTGGGTTTTGGCCGGTCATCCAGGCCGTGGACAAGAAGGGATTGCCATCGCGGTCGCCGCGGGATTCACCGGCTCCTGCTTCCTGAATGTCCACTACGTGCTAAAGTTGACCGACGTCAAAATCCCCTGGTCAGGGGTGATGGGGAAGCCCATAATCGCCGCCTTCCCCATCTGGTTAGCCACCCCGCTCTGGCAGGCTTGGCTACGCACGGTGCACGCGAACCATGCCGTCACTCTATTGTCGAGCGTTCTAGTAGCCGCGGCCATATATTTTATGGCCCTGGCGGCGGCCGGAACCCGCCTTACGAAAATCCTTTAGGCATCACTCGCTTCAAGTACTGCGAGGCCAAGCTAACATTTTCGATGGCCCCAGTATAGACCGCCCGAATGCGGCCGTGCGGCCCAATGAAGACCGAGGTGGGGAGACCCGTGACGCCGTAGGCGGCCGCCACCCCGCCTTGACGATCTAACGCCATCATATAGGTCAATCCCTGCGCCTTGGCAAAACGGGAGACGACCGCCGACGACTGTTGGACGTCGACGCCGATGATGGCGACCCGATTACCGTAGAGCTTATGTTCTTGCTCGACAATCGGTAGCTCCACTTTACAATTCGGGCACCAGGTGGCCCAGAAGTTCAACCATACGCCTCGGCCGCGATATGAAGCGAGACTAACGGTTTTGCCACTAGGGCTCTTCAGCACAAAGTTCGGGGCTTGGTCCCCTGGTAAGTTTCCCACTGAAGCCTCGTGGGATGCGCCACTAACTGCCGTCCCCGGGGGCTTTAACGACTGGTGGACCAGAAACCCTGAATAAGCCAGGGCCAGCATAACCACCACCCCAGTCACCCATTGACGTGCCTTCATGTCCTAAACACCCCGCTCTTTGTTATCCGCTGGCGAGGGGTGCTGGACATGAATGGAAAGCCCCTCTTCTGCCGCGTCCACCACCACCGTCGCTCCGTCCGATACCTCGCCGGCCAACATCATCACCGCCAACCGATCGCCTAACATCCGTTGAATGACTCGCCTCAGAGGTCGTGCCCCAAATTCCGGCTGGTAACCCCGCCGAGCCAGATAATCGAGGGCTTTGGCGCTCACCTGGAGAGTTACCCGTCGTTCTTCGAGGCGATTCTGAAGGTCTTGAAGGGCCAATTCGACAATCGCTCGCAGTTCGTCTGCCGTTAAGCGGGAGAAAATGACCACATCGTCGATGCGGTTTAAAAACTCCGGCCGTAGTGCCCCCCGCAACACATCTTGAACCATTTGCTCCCGACGCATCTCATCCTGCTCTTCTAAAATCGCCTCGCTGCCGAGATTCGAGGTCATGATAATCACGGTGTTGCGAAAGTCCACGGTCCGCCCTTGCCCGTCCGTAAGCCGCCCATCGTCGAGCACCTGAAGCAAAATGTTAAAGACCTCCGGGTGTGCTTTTTCAATCTCGTCCAATAATACCACCGCATAGGGCCGCCGACGCACCGCTTCTGTTAATTGTCCCCCTTCCTCGTAGCCCACATAACCGGGTGGGGCACCTACGAGACGGGAGACCGTATGGCGTTCCATGTACTCCGACATGTCAATTCGAACCAGCGCGTTATCGTCGTCAAAAAGAAAAGCCGCCAGGGCCTTCGCGAGTTCCGTTTTCCCCACCCCCGTGGGGCCAAGAAAGAGAAAAGACCCCATCGGTCGGCGCGGATCGGAAAGCCCCGCCCGGGCTCGCCGGACCGCATCAGATACCGCCCGAACAGCCTGCCGCTGACCAATCACCCGAGTGGCCAAACGCTCTTCCATATGCACCAGTTTTTCCCGTTCGCCCTCCATAAGCCGAGTGATCGGAATCCCGGTCCACTTCCCGACAATGGTGGCGATGTCATGTTCGGTGACTTCTTCACGCAAAAGGCGGTCAGGGCCATGCAGTTGATCCGCTTCAGCCTGCACTTGGTTCAATTGACGTTCTAAATCAGGCAGCACCCCGTAACGTAGTTCGGCCGCACGCTCCAGATTACCTTGGCGCTCCGCCAACGCCTCCTCGGTTTTGCTCGCCTCCATGCGATTTTTGAGATCGCGCAACCGATTCACCAAGCCCTTTTCCTGATCCCAGCGCGCCTTTAAGGCATTTCGCCGTTCATTTAGATTGGCCATCTCCTCTTCCAGACGGGTTAGCCGGTCACGCGTCGCCGGATCATCGCTCTCGCGGGCAAGAGCCTGACGCTCGATTTCCAGTTGAATACGCCGCCGTTCTAATTCATCGAGTTCTTCAGGCATGGAGTCCATCTCCACCCGAAGGTGCGAGGCGGCTTCATCCACCAGGTCAATAGCCTTGTCAGGCAAAAAACGGTCGGCTATGTAGCGGTGACTCAGTCGGGCTGCCGCCACCAAAGCGCTATCCCGAATGCGAACCCCGTGGTGTACCTCATAGCGCTCTTTTAATCCCCGTAAAATTGCCACCGTATCCTCAACGGAGGGCTCGGCCACATAGACCGGTTGAAAGCGGCGTTCGAGCGCCGCATCCTTCTCGATATAGGTGCGATACTCATCCAAGGTCGTGGCACCGACGGCGCGCAGTTCGCCGCGCGCCAAAGCGGGCTTCAACAAATTGGCGGCATCGACCGCTCCCTCCGCCTTACCTGCCCCCACGAGGCTGTGCAGCTCATCAATAAAGAGAATGACAGCCCCAGCCGCATCTTGAATTTCCTTCAAGACGGCCTTCAATCGATCCTCAAATTCTCCCCGAAACTTGCTTCCGGCAATCAGGGCGCCCAAATCCAAAGCCAGAACCCGCTTATCACGCAGCCCTTCTGGGACGTCACCCGCCACAATCCGCTGCGCCAACCCCTCGACGATGGCCGTCTTTCCCACGCCCGGCTCGCCAATCAAAACCGGATTATTCTTGGTGCGCCGCGACAGGACTTGAATGACCCGCCGAATCTCCTCGTCGCGGCCAATGACGGGGTCCAGTTTACCCCGACGGGCCAAATCGGTAAGGTCTTTCGAATAGCGTGCCAGGGCTTGATACTTGTCCTCGGGATTGGGGTCGGTTACCCGGGTGCTCCCGCGGACATCCTTGAGGGCTCGTGTCAATCCATCTTCGCTCACGGCGTAGTCCTTTAAAATAGTTTCCGCCTGTCCACCCTTTCTTGCCGCCAACGCCAAGAGCAGGTGCTCAGTGGAGGTATACTCGTCTTTTAGAGCCTCTGCCCGGCGTTCCGCGTCTTCAATCACGTCAATGAGCTCGGGGGTCAAGAAGGCCCCTGGTTGCACCCCTTTAACGGCGGGAATTCGGGAGAGCCCCTGCTCCACCCGCGTGGTTAGGGGTGCCAGCGGCACACCAAGTTTTTCCAAAAGGGGCTTGACCACGCCATCCTCTTGGCGTATGAGGGCCAGTAGCAGGTGCAACTCGCCCACGGCCTGATTTTGCCTTTCGCGGGCCATGTTCTGAGCTTCCTGCAAGGCCTCTTGAGACTTGACGGTCAACCTATCGAGGCGCATGAATCTCTCCTCCCACTTCATGGTGCAAACTCAGCAATTGGTGATAACAGGCGTCATCCTCCGCCGTGAATGGTTCGGGAAACCTCAGCGTGATTTCTAGTAGTAAATCGCCTCGCGTCTTGGTCCCCCGGTGAGGCAACCCCAGTCCTTTAAGACGCAATAACTTCCCGTGATTGGCGTGGCGAGGAACGGTCACCACCACCGGTTTACCCGCCAGCGGTTGAATCGAGAGCTCACCGCCCACCGCCGCCAGTGGCACTGCCACCATCAATTGTCCCACGAGGTTATCGCCCTGCCTCCGAAAACGAGGGTGAGGGGCGACCTCAATGCGAAGCCGAGCGTGGTCCCCCACCCGTAAGATGGCGCCCTCCTCAATCCCTGGAGGAATTTTAACGTCAAAGCGCCGGGGCTCCGCAACTTGACCAATCCCCCCGCATCGAGGGCAACTGCGATCGCGCCCATGACAGACCACGCAAGGACGCATCTCATTCACGGTCAGATTGACGGTTGTTCCTTGCATCACCTGTTCCAGGGTAATGGTGATCGACTCTTCCGGAACCGGATCCGACTCAGGCTCGAACCCCACCCCGGAAAACAAATCATCAAAAATCGAACCGAAGCCGCCAAGGTCTTCCGGCGACCACTCGTGGCTTACCCGGTCGAATCCAGTTCCATGCCGACGCGACTGATGCTCCGCATAGCCCCGTCGCATGCGGTCATATTCTTGGCGCTTCTTCGGGTCAGACAGTACCTCATAGGCTTCGTTGATTTCCTTAAACTTTTCCTCGCCAGCTTTGCCGCTGACGTCCGGATGATATTGGCGCGCGAGACGGTGATAGGCCTTCTTAATGGTCGCGGCATCGTCCTTTTCCCCTACGCCAAGTATTTGGTAATAGTCTTTGAGGGCTGCCATTCTCACCACCTCCCAGCAACGACCACAGGCGAGGACGCGCCTCGCCTGTAGTCTCCATCACCAAGCCGTGCCTCATTCACTGGGGCGGAAATCGGCGTCAATAACATCCTCATCGTTGTTCCCAGCCTGGTCTCCCGGAGGCTCTGAGGTAGACCCTCCGCTGGCCTGCGACTGATACAGCTGCTCGGCAAGCTTATGGGCACTGGCTTCCAATTTGGCGAGCGCCTGGTCAATGGCCTCTTTGTCGTCACCGTTTAAGGCATCGCGCACCGTTTGGATAGCCGCCTCCGCGTCGCTCTTGTCCGACTCACTAACCCGATCGCCGAGATCTTTTAGCGACTTCTCGGTCGCATACACCAGGGATTCCGCGCGGTTTTTGGCTTCCACCACTTCGCGCCGGCGTTCGTCCTCCTGGGCCTTTTCCTGGGCCTCCTGGACCATCCGCTCGACCTCGTCCTTGGATAGCTGAGTCGAGGCTGTTACAGTAATCCGCTGTTCCTTACCGGTACCCAAGTCTTTCGCGGACACGTTGACGATGCCGTTCGCGTCAATGTCGAAGGTCACTTCAATTTGGGGCACGCCTCGGGGCGCCGGCGGAATGTCCGTCAGGCTAAAGCGGGCCAGTGTCCGGTTGTCGGCCGCCATCGGCCGTTCACCCTGCAACACGTGGATTTCTACGCTAGTCTGGTTGTCGGCGGCCGTCGTGTACACTTGGCTCTTTCGGGTCGGAATGGTGGTATTGCGCTCAATGAGCTTGTTGAACACGCCGCCTAGGGTTTCGATTCCTAAGGATAGTGGGGTGACGTCAAGCAAAATGACGTCCTTCACCTCGCCCGCCAGAACTCCACCTTGAATGGCCGCTCCGATGGCCACCACCTCGTCCGGGTTGACCCCGCGGTGCGGCTCCTTACCGGTGAGCCGCTTGACCAACTCTTGGATCACCGGCATACGGGTGGAACCTCCAACCAGGATTACCTCATCAATCTGACTCTCGCTCAATTTGGCGTCTGTCAACGCTTGCTTAAAGGGACCCACACAACGTTCCGTTAAATCTTGGGTGAGCTCTTCGAACTTGGCCCGGGTAATTTTTTGTTCCAGGTGCTTGGGACCGGTTTGGTCGGCCGTAATAAAGGGCAACGACACTTGGGTCTCGGTGACCGAGGACAACTCAATTTTGGCCTTTTCTGCTGCCTCAATGAGGCGCTGCAACGCCTGTCGGTCCTTGCGAAGGTCAATCCCGGTTTCTTTTTGGAACTCACTGGCGATGTAATCGACCAGCTTCATGTCATAGTCGTCACCGCCCAAGTGCGTGTCGCCGGAGGTGGATTTCACTTCAAAGACACCATCACCGACCTCCAGCACCGAGACGTCGAAAGTTCCGCCGCCCAAGTCCCAGACGAGAATGGTTTCGTTCTTCTTTTTATCCAAGCCGTATGCCAAAGCGGCCGCCGTCGGCTCATTGATAATGCGCAAGACCTCTAAGCCGGCAATTTTCCCGGCGTCCTTGGTGGCTTGGCGTTGAGCGTCGTTAAAGTAGGCCGGCACGGTAATGACCGCTTGGGTAATGCTCTCGCCTAAATATTTCTCCGCATCAGCCTTCAACTTCGACAGGACCATGGCGGAGATTTGCTCCGGGGTCAGGTTTTCCCCGGCGTTTGGGAGCTCGACCCGTACTTGATTGTTGGGGCCACTCACCACCTTATAGGGTACGCGCTCCCGCTCGGCGCTCACCTCATCAAAACGGCGGCCAATAAACCGCTTGATAGAAAACACGGTATTCTCCGGATTCATGACCGCTTGACGACGGGCCAACTGCCCGACCAAGCGTTCGCCATTTTTGCTAAACCCCACCACCGAGGGCGTAAGTCGGCTGCCCTCCGTGTTCAGAACCACGGTGGGCTGTCCGCCCTCCATGACCGCAATTACCGAGTTGGTTGTCCCTAGATCAATGCCTACTACTTTCGCCATATGTCGTCACCCTCGCTTTAGGGCCAGCCTTAGGGCTGGCACCTCCTAAAATCGCGCGGATCCCAGCCGGGTTGATGCCTTGTCCCGCTAAATCTCGGATCCGGATCAAAAGATGGAAGTCATTCTCCGAGTATAGCCGATTATTCGTATCGGTTCGATGTGGGCAAACCAGCGCTTCACGCTCCCACGCCCGAAGCATCTGCGGCGAGACCCCAACCAGCCGGGCCATCACGCCAATCGTGTACACCGGTTCGTCCGGTCCATGAATGGGCATGGATCATCACTTCCTCCGCCGGATTCCATCTCCCATATTAAGAAGCTTGCCCGATTGGATCAAGATTCTTGTTACGGGTACGTAAGGAATTTTTTCGTCCCGGCTCTGAGCTCGAAAGTATTGTGCATTGGAGACGCCGCTCCCATACTTCTTAGCGAAAGGGATGACGCCCAAGGATATGACTCGGCCCCCGTGAGTCGTTCTATCCCAAGAGGTGACGGGTATCGTATAATGACACTGGCAATGGAGATCTGCCGGCCCTTGAAGACGGGCGAACCGCACAACGCTGATGACTCCTAGAAATCCGGGCACGGCTCGGAGATGCAGGAGAGTCAGTGATTTTTTTGACTCTAAGCCTATCTAAAAGGGGTGACGATGGTCATCATCTTAAATGGGGTAGTCGTTTTCTTGGGCGGGGCGCTGGGAGCCACCTCTCGCTTTCTCTTGAGTTCTTGGATCAATCAAACAGCACGGGCTCGCTGGCCTCTCGGGACCTTTGTTGTCAACATTTTCGGATCCTTGCTGATCGGCCTGGTGGCCTCCCAAAGTTCCACTCTCGGCGGTCGTTGGACGCTTTTCTTGGACATGGGCTTCATTGGCGCCTTCACCACCTTTTCGAGCTTTAGCTACGAGACCCTCACCCTCCTCCAAGCGGGAGAGTACCTGGAAGCGGGCTTAAACCTCTTGTTGAGCATTGTGGTTGGTCTCTTGGCGGTGACCGCCGGATTTATCATCGGGAGGGCCTTATGAAAAACATCGGTCTCATCGCCATCGGAGGTGGATTGGGAGCTCTTGCCCGTTGGGCGCTGATCGCACTCATTCCCGGATACCTCTTCCCCACCAACATCTTCGTCATTAACCTCTCAGGGAGTTTCTTCCTGGGGCTCGTCATGTCACTGGCGGTCGAGTACAGCCTTCTCAAGGAGCGGGGGCGACTCTTCTGGGCCGTTGGCGTCCTGGGTGGGTTCACCACCTTTTCCACGTTTATGATGGGCACCTACAGCCTCCTTACCGGCGGTGCTATACCAACCGCCTTCACTTATCTGGCGGCCAGCATTATCTTGGGTCTAGGGGCGGTGGGGGTTGGCTTTGCCGTTCCCCGCCTGGTCTTCCGCCGTCTCGCGTCCCGTGACGGGTAGGGCCTCAACCGCTCTCACCAATGTCGGTGCGGCGGTGAAATCTGTAGCCCGCCGGGGAGCGGGCTACAATGGGAGAGGAGAAACCGGAAGGTACCAACCGTTGGGAGCAGTTGGTGCCGTTCTCAGTATGATCCACGGTCCCGCCCCCTATTCGCCCCGAAGGCTCACAAATTCTTTGAAAAAGCCGGGGTAACTAATCGCCACGCTTTCCTCCCCCTGAAGGGTGATGGGGCCTTCGGCGACCGATGAGGCCACCGCCGTCAGCATCG
>DAHWKG010000191.1:0-4634 GCA_027343765.1 Sulfobacillus sp. | reverse complement strand
GATCGACACCGGGATGGGAACGCCCGCGGCCTCGACCGCCCGCGCCAAGGCCAAGGTGATGGCCGCGGCCGTCAGATGGCCGCTGGCCCCCGTTCCCGGGAATAGCCATCCCGCGGGAGATGGCGGGCGGTACGCCCGCCAG
Organism: Sulfobacillus sp.; assembly: GCA_027343765.1. Lineage (GTDB taxonomy): Bacteria > Bacillota > Sulfobacillia > Sulfobacillales > Sulfobacillaceae > Sulfobacillus_B. The sequence goes on along the minus strand of DAHWKG010000191.1, from coordinate 4,492 downwards.
TAGTCGCGCAGATTCCTCAGCGCCGTATCCGACAAAATCGTATAGCGGTCTTTGTTTCCTTTGCCAGCGGAGACAAACACCCGCATCGCGGTCGAATCGATGTCGCCCACCCGGAGGCTCGCCGCTTCGCTCACGCGAAGCCCGGATCCATAAATGAGCGTGAGGACCGCCCGATGCTTCACAGTCGCGCAATGGTCGAAGATGGCGCTCAATTGCGGGCGACTCAAAATGTTGGGGAGCGCGCGTCGCGGTTTCGCCCGAGGGATCTGGAGGTAATTCAGCGGGCGGTTCAAGGTCACGGCAAAGAGAAAGCGGAGCGCCGCACTGTAAACGTTGGCGGTCGCGGGAGCGACCCGCCGCTCGGTGATGAGAAACGTGAGAAAGCGACGGATGTCCTCCGTGGTTAACTGGTCGATCGGCCGTTGACAGAAGGCAAAAAAGAGCCGCACATGCGTCAGGTAGCTGGCGCGCGTATTTTCGGACAGGCCTCGGAGAACCAAGTCGTCGTCCATTCGGTGCAGGGCCTCATCATAGCCGTAGTCATCACTCACAAGCACGCCCCCCGGTGAGTCGATCACGGATTCCTTTGGGTTTAGTGTAGGAGGTGCGCGGGACCCACACGAAGGATTAGCGTAGATTTGGAACGGATGTTAACCACCGCGAAGCGGTTTAGTCCAACAAGGGTTATGGAAAGCCCGCCGTTATGTGAAGTCACGGGATAAAGGCCCTGAAAACACGGGCCTCTAGGGTAAATCCTCTTGTCATAACGTGGGAAGCAAGAACGCTAACCGAGTGACTTCAGCCAGTCCAACAAGTCGCTGTCTTGCTGCCATGGCGGCATCGTCGCCGATGCCGATTGAGGATACGCCGTCTCCAATGCCTTCCGCTTCATTTCGCTATCAGCTCGTGCATACACCTCAGTGGTGGTAATGCTGACGTGGCCGAGCAAATCGCGAATGTACACTAGATTCACCCCTGCCTGGAGCAAATGCATGGCCTTACTGTGCCGAAATGCATGGGGGCTGACAACGGCAGGAATCCACTCGGGGTGTTCCCGGCGAGCCTGGGCGACGTGTTTTTTCACGATGAAGGCAATGCCCGCTCGTGTGAGCTTGTTCCCCGAACGATTGGGAAACAAGGGATGGGGGCCCCGGGCTGGCATGTCGAGACCCGATTCGGCAAGATATTGGGTAAGCAACGTCACAGTGGGTGTCATCAAGGGGACGATGCGCGTTTTGCGCCCCTTCCCTGTTAATTGGATGGTCGCCGGATCGCCAAGGCGGACATCCGTGGCCCGTAGATCTGCGATTTCTTGGACACGGGCTCCAGTATCATAGAGCAGACTAAGCAGTACGAGATCACGGCGACCCGCACGGGTCGCACGATTGGGCATGGCCAAGACCGTGCGAATCCCGTCCAAGGTGAAGTACGTCATGGCCGCTTGAGCATGGCGCTTTCGAGGTACGGCGAGAATTTGCTGCCATTGATGCAGTCGCTCAGGCACAGTGGTCTGCAGGTAGCGACAAAAGGCGTGTAGACCCGCCAGCCGTTGGTTGCGGGTGGCAATCGCACAACGGCGATCTACTTCCAGCCACGTCAGGAATTCCTCGATGCGGTCCATGGTCACCATGTCCAATGTCAATCGCTCCGGCAACACGTGGTGCACCTCCTGATAAAACTGGAGAAACAGACGAAACGTATCGCGATACGAGCGCACCGTATTCGGACTGACCCCCAACCTTCCGGGCAGATACTGGCTCAGATAGCGGGTGAGCTGATAGCTAAAATCCGTCGGTTTTGACGTCATTCCCATGCCACCTCCGGGATGACCCATCCGGTCGTCTGATCGAGCTGTTGGCGAATTTCCGGAAAGGCGTCCGCCGTGAGGCGGACATATTGTTCCGTAGCGGTAATGGAGGCGTGTCCAAGATAAGCCGATAGAATGGGGAGTGCCGCATAAAGGTCGACCTGACGGTCGACTGCGGCTTTTAAGGCGTGAACTGCGAACGAATGTCTAAAATCATGAACGCGTGGGCCCTTACCTTTGCCACGATGAGGGATTCCCGCATACCATAACACATCCCGAAATCCCCGATAAATCGTGTTGGGAGATATCGGTCCGCCATCTTGATGGCAAAAGAAATACGCTGTGGATGACGAGGATGAATGCACCGTGTTGGCGTAGTCTCGGCACACCGATGCCAGCGAGGTGGACATTGGCGTGAGACGGTCTTTGCCAAACTTGCTATTGCGAATTTCCAAGACACCATCATCCCAGTGGACATGCTCGACCTGTAACTGGGTAGCCTCCGATATTCGGAGGCCGCACCCGTAGAGGACGCGGAGCATTACGGGCAAGACTAGCGGAAGCGTAGAGCGGCGATGGGGACGCAGTCGGTCCGCCTCCGTGAAAATACGCTCGAGCTCATGAAGGGTAAAGATATACGGCACAAAGGTATAGTGTCGAGTGGGCCGCAGGGGTTCCGCAATATAGGCTTCCTGCCCGATGGTATTGAGGTAAAGTCCCAGATGCCGCATTAGTCCGATACGTCGGCTGTTGGTCCGCTCCCCTTCCAGCGGCCCCCGGGTGACCCATCCTTCCACCAGTGCTTGGGTGAGTTGACGGGGGTCTTTGGGTTGCGTGAGTATCCATCGATCAAAGCGCTGAAGCATCTCCGCCTCGACATGATACTTAAATCCTAGCGATCGTTTGAAGGCCACGAAGGCGGTAAGTTGGTCGGCAAGTCCGCTATGAAATGCACTCATCGAGCGTTACCTCCCGAACCCGCCCGTACGGGCGGGACCTCCAAGGCTAACGTTCTCAGTTGCGTGAGATCTATCGTTAAATACGTTCCGGTGCTGGTGCTGTCTCGGTGGCCCAATACCGCGGAAATGACCGGCAATGGCGTCTGCTCGCGAAGCAGGGCGCTCGCCAAACTATGCCGGAGCGCATGAGGACCCCGTTTTTTGCCGGCGGGTATGGACACGCCGGCCCGCGTGAGATATTGGCTCACAATGCTGTGTAAGGTGGGCGCCGTCAGCGGACCGACCGGGGCGGTGTGCCGTAGAAAAATGATCGGTGTCGCCAAAGTTGGTCGTCCATATTTAATGTACTCAATCACGGCCGTACCGACCTCCGTCAGAAGCGGGAGCGTCAGGGGTTCGCCGGTTTTCTGTTGGGTGATGACCAAGGTATTGGTCTCCCAACGGAAGTTCTCGAAGGTTAGTCGGCAAATATCCGACGCGCGTAGCCCCAGACGGCTGGCCAAAAGTATCATGGCATAATCTCGACGCCCTTTGGGGTTGGCCCGGTCTACCGCTTCGAGAAGACGGGCAATATCTTCCGTCGCGTAGGCCGAGGGAACATGCGCCTTTTTCGTACCCGAGACAGGAGGAATGAATCCCGAAAGGTCTTGTGCCGTGTGGCCTTCCCGATGCAGATAGCGTAGGAAACCACGTACCAGGCAGGAGGTACAATAAAGAGTGCTCAGCGAATACTGGTGCCCTGTTTGGCTCACGAACTCCATGAGAACGGGGGCGCTGAGCGCCGCTGGGTCCGTAATGCCCGCGGCGTGCAAGAACTGGGCGAACCGATCCAAATAGAGCACATGAGAATCCATCGTGCGGGCCGAGCGGCCCGCATGTTTTTCGAATTCCATGAAGGCTTCCATCAGTGGTTGCCATGGCCCGATGAACAGCGACGATGGGCGGCGACGTCGGATGCTAAGCGGTAAGTGTGCTTGGAAATCCTCCAGTACCTCGATGGCTCGCAGGCGGTCTTGAGATAGCCGGTCCTGCGGAGCGTCCCTGATGACCATGCCATAGGGATGGGCTAAAAAGGCTAAGCCGACTTCTCGGGTGAATGTAGGCACTGACCGTTCGTTGATGTATCGTTCCAATTCGCGCCACACCCGCTCGAACTTCTGAAGTGACGCCGCAGTGTATTGGGTGTTGAGCAGGGCTGCGCGAGTCCCTGCAATCAGCGCGGCCGCGCTGATATTTTCATCCATGACAAATTCCTCCCAGAATGGATTTCGCGCGCGAGGCGCCCTTCCAGTCTGAGATATTATGAAAAGCCATGCCAAGCACACGTGGCTGTTAATGCGGAATCCGGGGATTCACTTCACATAACGGTGGACTTTCCATAACCCTTGGTCTTAGCCCGATAAGGCCGGGCGGCTTTCGGCCGAAAGCCATGAAATTCGGAAAAGGCCACAAACCGGGGATTCCATACAATCTCCCCACCGCGTGGATGGTTGATGACCATGGGCTTCATATTATCCGACAAAATCGTCTCGGGCACACAGCCGAAATACGCAAAGGCGTGCTCGAGGCAATTAAACAAGGTGGTTTGGCGTTGGTCGTGCACAAATTCTACATACAGGCGGCGCGAAAAACTCATGGTATAAATGAAAATATAGAGAGGACGGCGTTGATCGGGATAGACTAACGCGCCAAAGTCCGCCCAATCACATTGGGCTTGGACCCCTGG
>DAHWKG010000190.1:0-4624 GCA_027343765.1 Sulfobacillus sp. | reverse complement strand
CGTATTGGGACGCACAAGGCTTGAAATGCCTGTTGAGTTCGTACGAAACAGCACGTCTACGCTGGCAATGAACCGCCGTATACCGAACGGTACGTACGGTGGTGTGAGAGGGCGCGGGTTAGTCACCCGCCCCTACTCGATGTGCGCCCGGCATGGGCGTGTGCTTTAGGGTGAAAGTCCCAAATGGGGGATGACCGTTCCAACCATAGCTTAAGGCAAGGGTGCTCGTCGCGAGGCGGGGCGCGTGGGGCGAGTTCGCCACACAGAACGAAGCCCAATACGGTCAAGCGCGCGTCACGTAAATGCACCCGGTGGATTGAAGGGCAGCGCGCGTTCTTGCGCCGTCATGCCGAAGGCAATCCCACCAAGATGGGTTTTCCCGTTATGTAGAGCTATTACGCCCGCTTTGGGCCCTCCGCAATGAGGATGGCTCGGCTGTCTGGTACCAATGGGGCCGAGTGCCCGCCCACGCCCGTCGCATTCTCGAGGCGCTTCAAATCCCTGTCACACGGCGGTTGGTTTGGGATCCGTCCGGTTAGGGTCGGAAAATCATGCGTCCTCCTCGGATTCCGTCGCCACCGGTACGGCCACCACCTGCCGCGGGACGGGATAAAAACAGGCATGCTGGCGCGTGCCGTCCTCGACCGTCACCAGCGGCGGATGCTCCGTCGCGCAGCGTTGCGTGGCAACCCGGCATCGCGCCCGAAACAGGCACCCCCCGTCGTCGGCGGCCCGTTGATCCAGTTCCTGCGCCGGAATATAACGATCCGGCCCGGGCGCCTCCAAGCCCCGCAACACCGGCATCGCGCTTAACAGCGCTTGCGTATACGGATGCATCGGCGCCGCGATGATCGCGTCCGTCGGCCCATATTCCACTACCTCCCCCCGGTAGATGACGCACACGTGCCCGTCCGGGGCCACGTACCGCGCCGCCGCCACGTCGTGGGTAATAAACACCACCGCGATGCCGAGGCGACTGCGCAGATCACTCAGTAAACTCAAAATCCCCAGCCTGAGTGAGACGTCAATCATCGAGACGGCTTCATCCGCCACCAGCACCTTCGGGTCCACCGTCAACGCCCGCGCAATGACAAAGCGCTGGCGCTGACCTCCCGACAAATTGTGGGGATATTTGTACAGCGTCGCCTCCGGCTCCAGGCCCACCAGGGCCAGCAGTTCGCGCGCCCGCCGGGCCACCCACGCCGCGTCGCGCCCTCCGCGCCTGGCCTGCAGCCGGAGGGGATCCAGCAACGCCTCCCCCAACGGCCGGGCGGGATTGAGCGCCCCATACGGATCTTGCTGAATCAGTTGCACCTGATGAAAGCGCGCCTGCCGCTCCGCTAGCGGCAGCGTGCGCAACGCCACCCCGTCGAACCGGAGATCCCCCCCCGTATACGGTTCCAGCCCGGCGATAATCCGGCCCAGCGTCGTCTTGCCGCACCCCGATTCCCCGATTAAGGAGATCGCCTCCCCGTCGTGCAGGGTGAGGCTCACGCCGCGCAGCGCCTGCACCGGTTTTTGCCCCAACAACCCGCCGGTGGCGGCGTAGACTTTGGTAATCGCTTGGATTTCAATCATGATCGCGCCTCCTCGGCATGGCACGCAAAGCGGTGTCCGTCGCCCGCCGACTGAAACGTCGGCACAACTGTCTCGCAGACCGGCAGGCGTTGCGGGCAGCGGCTGCGAAAGACACACCCCTGATCCGGAATCGATGCGAGCGATGGCGGCTGCCCCTCGAGGGCTTTGGCGGCCGCCGTGTCCCCGGTCAGGCGGGGAATGGCACGGATCAAGGCCCGCGTATACGGATGCCGCGAGTGCCGTAGCAACTCCGCCGTCGGCGCCTCTTCGACGACGCGCCCCGCATACAGGACGACCACGCGATCCGCCAGTTCCGCCACGACGCCCATGTCATGGGTGATCAGCACCGTCGTCAACTGCCGCTCGCGCTGAATCGCCCGGACGATCTCCAGCACCGAGGACTGCGACAGGACATCGAGCGCCGTCGTCGGTTCGTCCATCAACAAGATCTCCGGGCGCAGCACCAACCCGAAGATGATGCCCACCCGTTGCCGCATGCCCCCCGACAATTGATGCTGGTAGGCGGTCAACACGCGGTCCGCATCCAGCGACATGCGGGTGGCCAGGTCCCCCGCTTCCCGCAACACCGCCCGCGGGTTGGGCAGGTCGTGCGATCGGGCCAAATCCAACAACTGCGCCCCGATCCGGGTCAGGGGGTTGAACGAATTCTGGGACGCTTGAAACACCATGCTAATCGCCTTGCCGCGCAGGCGCCGCAACTGCTCGGGCCGCATCCCCGTAATCGCCCCCAGCCCCCGGTAGGTGACCGTGCCGGCCGCGATCCGACCGGGCTTCGAGACCGCATGCATCAAGGCCAGGGCCAAGGTCGATTTGCCGGAGCCGGATTCGCCGATAATCGCGGTAATCTGGCCCTGGCGGATGTCCAAGGTGATGTCGCGGAGGGCCGCCAGGTCGCGGCCATCGACGCGGTAGGTCACCGTCAGATCCCGGACCTGACAAGCGACCTCCGGCCCCATGGACGCGTCGGTCGCGCGCGCGGTCATCGTGGCACTCATCGGCTACCCCTCCCTCAACCGTGGATTTAAGATTTCGTCCAGTGCATCCAAAGTCAAGACGATGCCAAACGTCACCATCAAAATGCTTGCCATCGGAGACAGCATGTAAAGCAGTGACTGTGGGGTGTACATGGCGCCATTGCTAAAGGCCAAATTTAACATTACGCCCCAATTGTTGGACTGGAACGGGATGACCCCAAGGAAAAACAACCCGACCTCGGCGTATATCCCGCCGGTGACCGACAAGAGCAGGTTCATCGCGATGTACGGCGCAATATTGGGCAGGATTTCTCGCGTGATAATATGGGAATTGGAAAGACCGAGCCCGCGGGCGGCCTCAATAAACCCTCGCTCACGCATGGATAGAGTTTGTGAACGTACGGCTCGCGCCAGCCCCCCCCACCCCGTCAGCCCCAGCACGAGCCCCATCGCAACTGGACTGCCAAAACTCCAAATCGTCGACAAGACAATCAACAATGGGAATCCAGGAATCGTCAAAATAAAGTCGGTAACCCGCATGATGATGGTATCGGTCGTGCCCAGAAAGTATCCCGACACGATTCCGGCCAACGTGCCAAAGACAATCGTAAACACGGAAGCCAACGCGGCCGCGAAGAGCACATAGCGCGATCCGGTGACAATTTCCCCAAGCACGCTGGCACCTTCAAAGTCTGTACCTAGCGGATGCGCCCAGGATGGTGGGGCATACAGCTCAGTCGGATTAATCGGCAATTGCTTCGGATACAACATCGGCCCAAAGATTGCCATCAGGGTGAAAAAGAGAATAATCAGAACTCCTATGACACGTCCCGGCTTTCGCGTGAGAGCCCTCCCCGCGACCGTCCACAACGACGGTCGACGGAACTGGGGAGGAACGGGGCCCGCATAAGGCGCGGTGGCTTGCGACATAACGTACCTCCTTTTAGCATTTTAGCTAACGTACGCGGATGCGCGGGTCAATCGCGGAATATAAAAAGTCGGCGAGGATATTGGCCGCAATCACTGCGGTGGTAATAATCAGGAACGACCCGGCCATCAGGGGATAGTCCAATTGACCGGTGGCCGTAATCAGCATGTACCCGAGCCCCCGATAGTCAAAGATCTGTTCAATGAAGACCGACCCTCCGAACATAAATCCGATCGACAGTGTAAGCGTCGTGAAGAGAGGCAAAATAGCATTGCGGGCGATGTAACCGAGACGGATTTTTGGCGTCAACCCGCGAAGTTCCGATGCCAGAATGAAGTCATCGCCGAGCACTGAGATAACGCTCGATTTCATCGTTAAGGCCCAGCCACCGTAACTCGAAATGGCATATGCGGCTACGGGCAAGATCGCGTGCCACGCCAACGATCCGATGAACGGCAGGTTGAATCCCGGGGTGAGCGAAGCGTCATAAGGCGATCCGTAGGGGAAGATTGGCCATATCGTCGTAAACAAATACGCCAGCAACAAGGCCAGAATTAATTGGGGAATACCATGCAGAAACGTAGAAAAAAGCGTCAATCCGTTGCTTATTCCTCGATCCCGATAAACCGCGATCAGCACCCCGGCGAGAATTCCGACAATAAAGCTCACGATGATGCCGCTGGTTACGGTAATAACCGTCCATGGCATCGCCAAGAGGAGCAGATGGGTCACCGAGACTCCCGCATAGGTAATGGATTTCCCTAAGTTCAAATGGAGTAGCTGCCAGATGTAATGCAAATATTGCACGTATAGAGGCTGATGAGGCAAAAATCCGTACATGGCCTGCACCTCTTCTTGAGCTTGCAGCGGTCGCACGCCTGCAATTTCCAAGGAGGCCAGCTTAGCCTGCACCGGATTTCCGGGAATCATGTGAATCAGGAAAAACGTGAATGACGCCACCACAAAAATCATCACAAGCCCGCCTAAAATGCGGCGGATGAGTCGAGGCACCAATGCTTTCACGGATACCCTCCCTTCCGAGTGCCGTCCCGGCCGGGGTGACCCGGCCGGACCTCAATGCCATTTGGTTTACTTCTCGGGACGCACGCAGGCGCCGATCGGC
>DAHWKG010000187.1:0-5911 GCA_027343765.1 Sulfobacillus sp. | reverse complement strand
CGTATTGGTATTTGGAGCCAATTCACCAGCGTTGGTAGGAGCGACGCGCGAAGTGCGAGGATTTCCGGCCTCTGCTGGGCAATATGTCGGGCCGGTTCGGGTGGTGCGGGGACCAGAGGAATTCTTCAAGGTACGCCGTGGGGATGTGCTGGTTTGCCGTAGCAGTGCGCCTTCGTGGACGGGACTTTTTGCTGTGGCCGGAGCCGTCATTACCGAGACCGGCGGGATCCTCTCTCATGCCGCAACTGTAGCGCGCGAGTACGGAATTCCGTGCATCGTAGGTACACGGGAAGCAACCCGCGTATTTCACGATGGCCAGTCGGTGTTAGTCGATGGCACCGCGGGTGTGGCCTCGGTGCAGGATTAAATGGAGGGAGCACGACGCCGCCTGGTATTGGTGGCGGTTATTCTCTCGGGAATTCTCATCCCCATTAATTCAAGTATGATCGCGGTCGGACTGGAGCCCATTGCCCATGGGCTCCGGTTGCCGACCGACGATGTTGTTTGGGCCGTCACCATTTATTTGGTGGTGATGGCGGCGATGCAGCCGGTGGCCGGGAAAATGGGCGACTTGTTCGGACGGCGCCGTTTGTTGTTGTTGGGGCTGGGGATTTTCCTTTTGTCCTCGGTGGGTGCTGCCGTCTTTCCTCATCTGCTGACCTTGATAATCTTTCGCTCCGGCCAAGCGTTGGGCGGTGCCCTGATGGTTCCGAATGGCATGGGTATTATCCGCAGCATCTACGACGGCGAGAGACTACGGCGCGTGCTGGGTGTGGTGGGGATGATGCAAAGTCTCGGTGCCGCCGTGGGTCCATTGTTGGGGGCACTTCTGGTGAGCTTAGGCGGCTGGCCTCTCATTTTTTGGGTTAACGTTCCGATTGTGGGATTCGCCTTGGCAGCCGCGTTGCTGGCGGTTCCGCGAGATCTACCCACTGTTCGTCGCCCGATTGACGCCCTGGGGGCGTTTAGCCTGGCCGTGGGCTTGTCTTTTTTGGCCTTAGCGATGCCGCGTAGTGGTGCCCACGAGATGCTTTGGGCGATCCCGTTTTCGTTGCTAGGGTTTGGGCTTTTCGCCCTGGTTGAACGGCGCGCACCCGAGCCCGTGGTGCGCTTCCCGTTGTTTCGCTTGCGGCCCTTCACCAGTGGAAACTTGGCGATTTTAGGGAGCAATTTCTTTATGTATAGTACGTTGCTCTATATGCCTATTGCCCTCAAGGCACGGGGTACGGGCACGGGACGGATAGGACTCTTGATGTTCTTGTTTTCCTTTGTGATGTCGCTTTCGGGATGGCTCGGGAGTCGCGTGATTCAACGGACTGGAAGCCGCGCGTTGGTGCGCTTTGCTTTCGGTGTCGACCTGATTGTCGTGATCTGGTATATCGGACTTCAAACATCCTCGCCGATGGCCTACATTGTTGCGGGCTTAATCATTGCGGGGATTGGCGCCGGGGGTGGCAATGTCGCTATGCAGGCCACCGTCCTAGAGGCGGTGCCTCCGGCGATAGCGGGGGTGTCCTCCGGTATTTACTCGACGTTTCGCTACATTGGCAGCATCACCGCCTCAGCCCTGATTGGCATCATGGTCGCCTCGCATGGCGCCCATTGGGGAATTTTGGCCGGTGTGGGGCTATTGGGAACCATGGTCGCCCAGGGGTTTCCTACGAGGAGTCAGTCCGCGGGTCTTTCGCAGAAGGTGGCCGAGGGCTAGGTATGGCGCGTAAAGCAGCAGATCTTACTGGTAGATAACCAAAAGGGGCTGAGGCTTAAGCGCTAGCACCTGAGCAGGAGTCATGAGCGGCGTGTCCTGGGTGTAGAAAAGTTTCATCCCACCGTAGCCGATGGGCTGGTCGGCGATATAGGCATGATAGTTGGCGATTTTAACGGCCGGATCACCAAATCCGTCCGTATCCATGATAAAGCTGACCCCAGGCAACGGCTTAATGTTCTGCCAATGGCGGACCATCGTTGGGAGGAACTGGTGCACGATGAGTACTTTGGGAGGCAGGTGATCCTTGACGACCAAGTCGTGGAGAACCCGGATCGCTCCGTTGATGGCCGTGGCACCCATACTGCCGAATTGTTGCCCGGGGATGGCTCCCGGCAATTGGTTCATGTCGAATTCCGGGTCTAGTGCCAGCTCCACATCGGGCTGCTTCAAGAATGGTTTCAGATAGGCGACCTCGGCGGCAACGGGGCTATGCCCAACTTGAATATCGAGGATAAGGAGGGCATGGGCGGAACGAGCCAACTTCAGCTCCGACTCAATAAGCGAAGGGGGCATACGCAAGCGATAGGTGGCGCCGGGTCCGGGAGAGGCTGTCGCGACGACCGCGACCAATTCCAGCGCCTCGACGACCGGATGGGACGGGTCCAGGGTGTCATATGCCTGGGCCTGTTCAGAGAGGCGGGACAGCATTTGCTGAGCTGTGCCTTGTCCAAGGACTCCCATTCGAGCATTGAGAGGATTTCCGTAGAATGCCACGATGCGGTGGTTAGGCAACAACGGCGGCGGAGGCGCTGCATCGGCTTTTTTAACGGGCACCGTTTTCCGACGATGGGTGACGACATGGGGACGAGGGGGTAGGGGTTCGGACCCGAGTGATGTGGGCACCGCACTGGCTAGGAGCACGGCACCCGCCGCGCTTGCAAGGGACACTCCGACCCGCATATTGACACCGCCTATCGCGCTAGGGATCCGCTGGACCCCCGAGTTGAATCAACGAGAATTTCGTCGAATCCTCCCGAATTTCCTGCTTAACGGATGAAAATATTGACCTTGTTATGCACGTTAGCGAGAAGCGTTGAAGGGGAGTGTTTTTCATGCGGAACTCATATCCCGTCGTGAAGGCGGAGTCCATGCAACACCGTTGGGGAAGGGACCCTGAGATCATGCGACGACCGGGACGAATTGTGGAAGTTTCATGACGCGAACCTCTCATTCGGTCGTGGCATACCGTATGGTAAACCATACCGAGGGAGGGACATCATGGCACTCGGCGGTAAAAGCGGGTTATAATCTGAGGCCGTAAACGATGACCCCCCAAGGGCCGATGGGTGCCGCGATTTCCATCAGCGGCACCCATGACGCCGCCACCGTGCAATCCGTGAAAAGCAGCTGGTCGTATTTTGGCTTTACGGCCGATGCTGTTGATGGGCCTGGCCACGTTGTCTATGGCCAGGGGGCCCATGTATGGCCGTCGGCAGCTCTCCCAAGGGAACAGCGGGGGCGATGTTACGACTGTCCAAAACCGGTCGTTGTAGCCCACCCCGACCGTGATCCTGTCAGCTCTTCTTCAAGGATTCAAGTATCATCGGAGCGGCGCTTAGGGTGGCTTTCCGGGCTTCCAGTATTTTCGTCAGGGACACAGCGTCCACCTAAGGGTCAGTTCTCTGCGCTAGCGCGATGCCATCCTACCCCCTGCCGCCGGCATCCGGTGATGGGGCTCTCTCACCATGTCGTGAGTCTACCAGAGGACCTAGCCCGTAAAGGGAAAAAGAACGGGCGTGATGATGACCGTCAAGATACACATAAGGACGGTGAGGGGCAGGCCGATTTTGAAAAAGTCCTGGTATTTGTAGTGGCCGGGTCCCATCGCCATAATGAATACTTTGTTGGCCAGTGGGGTGATGGGGGCGGCCGACAATGCGACAATCATGGCAATAATCAATCCGTCAGGGGACCAATGATTGCTAGAAGCCACCGAGATGGCTAACGGAGACAGCACCAACGCGGCAGCAACATTGCTGATAACCTGGGTCAATGCTGCGGCCAGAATAAAGAAGACGGCTAACATGGCATAGGGGCCAAACGACCCAAACATGTGCATCAACGTGTGAGCCAGGGCGACCGTGACGCCGGTGCGAGTCAATGCTATGCTAAGCGGCGTCACCCCGCCGACCAGTGTAATGATGCGCCAATCAATGGCGCGATAGGCTTGGTCGAGGGAGATGACCCGACTGAGCACCAAGACACCTATTCCGGCCGCTGCAGCCACTTGAATCGCCAAAACATTGAAGGCGGCCAGGATGAGTACCGCCACCATCACGCCGACGGCAATGAGACGGTGGCGTGAAGAGGCAGGTGGGGTTCGCTCGATATCGACTAATACGGTCAGGTCTTCAGCCTTTTGCAGGTGCGTGATGGCATCGTTGGATCCCATGACCAAGAGCACGTCGCCGGTGGTAAGAGTCGTTTCGGCCAGTTCCTCGACACGGGTGATGCCTTGGCGGAGAACGGCGAGTACGGTGACGCCAAAGCGTGCTCGAAAGTCTAATTCTCGGAGCGAGTGGTTGACGAGAATGGAACTTGGCGGCACCATGGCCTCCATGATGCGAATGCCACTCTCCCGGAGCCGCAACGGTTGGTGATCGGTCGCCTGCGGCTCCAAGCCATTTTCAGCGGTTAACCCAACCATGTCTTCTTGCCCACCTTGAACGATAAGACGGTCGCCCGCTTGTAACATATCGCGGGCTCCGGGGATGATGGCGGGATGGCCGGGACGAACGATGCGGAGTACAGTCAAGTGATGCTGACGGAAATAACTGACCTCGTGCAAGGGTTTCCCAATTAACGGTGAATCTTGGCTTACGTGGACTTCTGTCAGATAGCGTTTGACCTCTTGGTAATTGGTCACAAATTCGTCGTCGGTGTCGGCGGCCGGTAAGCGGCGGATGCCCCACCATCGCATGAACAGGTACCCAGCTACGACTAAGATGACACCTAATGGAGTAATTCCGAACAGGGGAATCGCCGGGTAATGGCTCGATGCCAAGGTGGCGTTGCCAATGATGTTGCCGGCTGACCCAATCATACTCAACAATCCGCCGAGGGCAATGGCAATGGCTAGCGGCAGGAGGAGGCGATGAAGCGAGATCTTGAGGCGTTGTCGAATCCGCACCATGGTCGGAAGAAAAATGCTCATGAGCCCCACGTCAGACACAAAGCTCGATGGAATCGGAGGCAAAGCCATAAGCGCCGTTAATAATCGGGACTCCCCGTGATGGCCCAGCCGTTCAAACCATGAGGCCATGTAATCGGTAGCGCCCGAGCGACGGAGCCCTTCGCTCAACACAAACATTTCCGCCAAGATAATGGCCGCATACGAACTAAAGCCGCTGAACAGGGAACCGGTCGGGATGAGATGAAAGATGCCGACCAAAGATAGCGCGATGACGCCTACGACATCAATCCGGACCCGCCCCGACACGAGGAGCCCCATGACGACAATCAAAATACCGACAGCCAGCGCTGCGTTCATTTCAGCCCTCCTCTAGTTACAGCACGATGGTAGCGTAGTCGCCCGTAAAAAATCCATAAAATGCCGCGAAAGGAGCGGATAATTTTCCGGGCCTGGTTTAGAGAGAAGTACCGTTATCCTATTGGAGGTTTTCGAGAAGGGAATGCCCGTAAGCCCCTTTGCCAAAGTTAGCCTCGTCAAAATCGCTGCCTAGTCCGCGTTTCGCCCGTCAATGGGCTATTCGCCATGAAGCCACATGGTTAACGAGGGAAAGCACCGGTTACGCCCGATTCACCGAAAAAAGGACGCGTGTTGGGAAGCGTGTTACTTCCACGTTCGGGAAGTAAAACTATTGGCATGATGGCCGTTGGAAGTAAAACTGCTGACACGATTATCGCGACCATCTTTCACGTGACCGAGGGGACAAGGGCCGAGTCCAGCAAAGCTGGCAGAAATCAATGGCAGGACCTCTGTTACAGGCAGACACGCTGTTGCCAGCTTGTGTGGATACGGGCCAGGCTAATCGTGGGACGTTGACCGGGTAATCGTTCCTTCACCACACGCGCGCCAAGACTGAGCCCGGTGGAAGGGGGGTCCTCCTCGGCTACGCGGCTCGCTGACTTCTTCGCCCGTATCGTATGGGATGTGCACCAGCGTTCCTTGTTTGCTTTTTT
>DAHWKG010000175.1:0-2755 GCA_027343765.1 Sulfobacillus sp. | reverse complement strand
CCCGCGGCGGCTCCGAGCGGAATCGCCCCATACGAGATCGTCCGGTAGCCCGCCGTCATCCGCGCCAGCAGGGGCGCCGGTGTCACCGTCTGCCGGACGGAGAGCGCCACGACGCCTGACAAGGTCGCTCCAAAATCCATTAATCCAGACGCCGTGACCAATAACGGGACGGTCCACCCGGTGCCCGACGGGGTAAGCGGCACCAGCGGCACCGCTAAGCATTCCAGAATCACCATGCCCAGAAAGGTCACGCCGAGCCAGATCCGTCGGCCAGCATGGCTCCGAAAAAGGCGCCGACCGTCCCTCCGACGAGGGTTACGCCCAGGAGCACCGGGGAGAGATGAAGATGGCGGGCGGCATAGACCAGGTACACCGTCAGCATCCATTCGTTGAACAGTTTGTAGCACGCCGACACCGGGACCAGAGAGCGTAAGTACGGATTAGTCCAGATGAGTTGGGCGCCTTGAAGCAGTTGTGTCCGCGGTCGTTCAACCGCGACGGCCGGTGTCGATTCTTCGGTGTGGAGGGCGCTCAACGTCACGACAGAGACGAGCAAGGAGACCCCCGTGAGCCCTAGCGTCATGGGAGCCGTCACGATCTGAACCAAGGCGCCGGCCAGGGCCGGACCGCCGAGTTGCGCCCCGGTGGTGGTCGCCTGCAGGCGGGCATTGGCCCGCATCAGCCCATCAGTTCCCACTAGTTCAGGCACATAAGCCTGAAAGGCCAGTTCTAAGACGGCGGTCCCCACGCCGAACAGAAAGACCAGTCCCCGCAAGATCGGTAAGGACAAGAGCCCACTTTAGCCAGTACCACAATACTGCCCAACACGACCGCGCGGCCACCATCGGCGACGATGAGGAACGGGCGGCCTGGATGGCGATTCACAGTCATCCCGACAAACAAGCTTAATACCAAGAATGGCAGCCATTGCAGCGCGTTCAGGACGCCGGCCGCCCTCGCGGAGGCATGGAGCCATAGAATGGCGGTGAGCGGGAGAGCGAGCGTGGGGATTTGGGGTCCCATGGCCGCCAAACCTTGCCCCATCCACAGTAGCTGAAAGTCCCGATGCAACCGGCGGTCACGGGCCATCGCACGAACCTTGCCTCCCGGCCACAGGGACCGGGCGGTGCGCCGATGTATTTGAACCACGTGGGATCGATCGCGGGTTCATCGGGACGAAACGCGGCGTGGATTAACGGTGTGTTTGGGGTAGAACTGAGTTCAACGTGTCCAAACAGAATGGTTTGCTGGTCCCGATTTTCAGTGCTATTCCATTCATGAAACTCGCTCACCGTCACGTCCAAAAGACACATCGACGACTGAAACTCCATGGCCGTCCTATACAGCACGGAGTGGCTTCGCCGATACACTTCACGACCCACGACGGTGCCAATGTCATTGACTGCTAGAATGCATCGGGCTTCATCGATGCGGGCCGACGAATTAAGGACAATGCATACATCGTAGTCCGACCACATGTCCGCGACCTGAGGATGCTGCTGTGAACCGTACAGCAAGATCGCCTGAATGCCATCCACGCGCTCCGTCAGCGTTCTGATTAGATGGGGCAAAAACCCGCTCATCCGGTCACGCGCCTCCCGTCTACCAAAACCACAAGAGATTAGCATTTCCTGTTACTCAAAGATTTTCGTTCGGGACTTTCGCCACCGTTACCAGG
The DNA here is from genome assembly GCA_027343765.1 of Sulfobacillus sp. GTDB lineage: Bacteria > Bacillota > Sulfobacillia > Sulfobacillales > Sulfobacillaceae > Sulfobacillus_B. The sequence goes on along the minus strand of DAHWKG010000175.1, from coordinate 1,077 downwards.
CTATCCAGTTGAAGTATCAGTCGAGGGCTAATGGCGGGTCTGCGACTCCCGGTCCACCCACACGGTATCACGCCGCCCATGAACTAAAGCGAGGACCCATACGGCATCCGGGTCGATGCGGTAAATAAGATGGTAAGGCGGCACGATGAGTTCACGAAGATGCGGGTCGGCTAGCTCGGGCACCCTAGCCCGCGGTGAGAAAGAAACGACAGAGATCGGCCGGCGGCGAGAATTTCCATCATCAGCGACGCTGCATAGTGGGGCGAATCACGCTCAATATATTCAGCAGCCGCTTCACCCAACGCTGCCGCGGTCTAGTTTACTTGTCGGTCCATTTGGCCATTTGCCGCTCAACCTCTTCGTGGTTCAGCACCCGGCTGGCGCGCACATCCTCCAGGCCCCGTTCCACCTTCTGCTGCACGTACAAGTGATACTGAACATCCTCCACGGTGCAATCATCCGGCAGGCGATCGATCAATTCACGCAGCTGTTCTTTGGTGATCGCCATCGCCCAATCCCTCATATACCTACCAGTATAATCGACCAACTTGATATCGCCGGATGATCAGATCCACCGACGCATCGTAGAGGCGATGCTCAATTGTCAAATGGTCTCTCCTTGGGACATGCAGCGGGAATCCACAATGTCCAGAAACTATTCGGCGTGGCATGATAAATTTCCTTGCGGCGCTAACGCCCCCAAAAGTTGATCATTGAGCACCAGAAAAGTTAACTTTGGACACGACTCTCAAACCGCTCGACGGCGCTTACTTCCAACCTGCTCCAAGCTCACTCTTGCGCCATCAGCCAGCTGTACCAGGGGCTGTAAGTGCCATAGGCCGTCGACACTGCAGCGATCAGCCAAGTGCGTTGCTGGGCATTGAGCAACGGCCATACCATTTCGAGATCCCACGTATCCTTGGCGCGTGGCGCGCTGGCTTTATAGAACAGGATCACCTCTGGCGTCATGAACGGGATATGCTGGGCCGTGGCGGTCGTGAGACTCGCGACTGGGCGCCGAATGCGTGAATCCCGACGCGAAATCCAATCCTCCCCATCCGCCTCATCCAGCATCAA
>DAHWKG010000168.1:0-7600 GCA_027343765.1 Sulfobacillus sp. | reverse complement strand
CCAGGAAGGGAGCCAGAAGCCGGGCATTGAGTTCTTGGCGATCAAGGCGCACGGCTAAGGTCTTGATTCCCCGCATGACAAGCCAAGCGTCAAAGGGAGCCAACACTCCCCCGGTGGTGTTGGCGAGTGCTGCCACGCGGTCCGACAAATTGGGATCACGGCTGACGATAGCGCCGGCCAACACGTCATTGTGGCCTGAGAGATATTTGGTCATGCTGTAGACCACGAAGTCGGCACCAAAATCCAACGGGCGCTGGCGAAGGGGGGTCATGAAGGTGTTGTCGACGGCCAACCATAGCCCGTGATCGGCGGTAATATGGCGGAGCGCTCGCAAATCGCTCACCCTCAAGAGAGGGTTGGAGGGGGTCTCGACGAACAGCAGCCGACTGTCCGGTCGAATTGCCGCTTCGACCGCACCAAGATTCCGGGTGTCGACAAAGGTGTAGCTCAGGCCGAAATGGTCGAACACGTCCACCAGCACCCGATAAGTGCCGCCATAGAGATCGTCCGTGAGGAGGACGTGGTCACCGCTCTTTAACAGGTGGAGCAATGCCGTGATAGCCGCCATGCCGGAGGAAAAAAGGGAGGCTCCGGCACCGCCCTCGAGGTCCCGGAGCCCGTCGGCCAACGGGGTGCGGGTGGGGTTTTCGGTCCGCGAGTAATCGTAGCGTCCCAGTTCCTCCCCAGGATGCTGATAGGTGACCGTTTGAAAAATTGGGGTGCTAACGGCCCCGTATTGGGGGTCTTGTCCCACGCCAATATGTACGACGCGGCTCTCTGCACGGAGGCGCTTCAAACGAAATCCCTCTTTCTGTTCGGGTTACGAATCAAGCAAAAAACGTTCTAAGGATTCCCGAGCCTCTGATTCCTGACTCGCGATACGTACTAGTTCTTCGGAGACCGCATCAATCCATGGATTGAGGTCCAATGGCTCGCTCTTGATAGCGACGCCCCGAACCATCTTGACGCGCATGGCATTGACGCGTCCCTTATGATGTTCTAGGACGTATTGCCAGGGGTCAAAGGTGACGACAATGCGCCGCACGGTGGGATTCTTTTGAAAGAGGCCTCCTTGCCGCTCAATGCGGACAAAATTGGGCACCGCCTGTTCAAGCTTCTTGGCTAACACTTCTGCGAAGACCGCCAAGTCACGGCTATCTTGACGAAGACTGGCCGCGAGCACATCAAAGGAAAGCGAGCCCGACACCAGATTTCCTCCCTCCATTTGCTCATAGCTCATTTTCCGCCATTGGGGCCTCATCCCGCAAGTCCTGGAGATAGAGTCGCGTCGTTCTCGGGAGCCCAATAGATGGAAATCATACGAACGCGCACGGTAATGGGGCGCCCAGTCTACCCGGCCGTGGACTTGAGGGGTACCGTAAGGGTGCGTCCAGAGAGGCCAGATCCACCCGTTCGGGAACCCAACTGGCCGATAGCGCGGGTAATCGAGGCGATCGGGATGAAACACGAAATAGGCTTGTTCGCCGGCAGGATTTTCTTAGCCGCCGACAACGGCGGCAAAGCTTTCCGGGCGGCTTCGAGAAGTCCTCCGCCGTCATGGCGGAGTCGGTGCAACACGTCATCGACTCACGCGTGTTGGGCGGTGCGGAGCCAGGCCGTCGCCACTGACCAAATATGTTGACGGGCGTGATAAAAATCCAAAATTTCGACCCAGGTCGTCCCAGCGACGCGTAAGTATTCCGCGCTTTGCTCCATCCAGTGAGCCCCCTCGACCACGAGGACGACGGGTGACACGAGGGATCTTCCAGCCCGACCTATAAGGCGTGCGCACACAAATGCGCCAGAAAGTCCGTCCCATACAAGGGCAACCGCTCCGAAAACCGGAATAAGCTCGAATGCTTTGCCCCGCAACGAGTTCCGAGAGGGAATATGGAAACTCGTGAAGGCGAAATCGGCGGTCATTTAGGTCTTTTCCCGGCTGGTGGTGATCACCTGTGCGAAGCCCGCCTTAACGTGGGGCACGTGACGGAATCCTTGGGGCGCCGTCATGAGCAACACTCAGCAGGACCACTGCCGGGCTATGAATCCACTCCGCATGGGCCCTGATGGGGTATCGGTTTGACGTTCGTTGACCTTTATGCTATACCGAGCGTAGAGTGAAGAAAATTTCAGAGGTGGTGCCTCGTGTACAATCAGTCTCCGTTTGGTGCCACGCGCGTATCGGATGGCGTGATGGGCTCGCTAATGGGGCGAACTCTTGGCTATCTCGCGCTTCTTTTAGCGATTTTGTGCGCCGCCATGTTTGTGTCCCCGGTGCTGGGATCTACCGGGATGTGGGTCGGCGTTGTGGCCGCCTTTTTGGGAACCGTGTTGGTCAATCGGAATATGGCCCGAGCCGGCCGCGCCCTGTTCTGGGGAGCCGTGGTGGCCGTTGGCATGGGGATTTTGATTGGGCCTATTGTGTGGAACGTGGCTTTAACGGATGGGTCGCTTTTATGGTCAACGCTCGGTGCCTTGCTGGTTTCGGTGCTGTTCGCCGCGGCTCTAGTCTCGTGGCTACCGTGGGACTTTGCCAAGATGGCACCGCTTCTTTTTGTGGGATTACTGATGTTGGTGGCGGTGAGCCTTCTCTCCTGGATTGTCCCTGGGGCGACTGGAATCGCCATGTCGCGGGCCTTCAACCTGATCGGGACTCTAATTTTTATCGGCTATCTGATTGTCGACTTTTCGCTCATGCGGTGGCGTGGGCGCGCTTTGCCTGCCCAAGGGGCACCCGTGGTGCTGGCGGTATCGCTGTTAATCGATATCGTGAACCTATTCTTGTTCTTGTTGCGACTCGGGCGTCGTTAATCTTGCCCTATCGAGAACCCGGCCATGAGTGCCGGGTTTTTTGTTGCTGAGCGCCATAGGGAAGGCTCATCGGCAAGTCGCGCTGTTGACCGCGAGCGCTCGGTTATCATGGGGCTCAGGGAAAGCACCTGAAAGAGAGGAGTTTCAGGGTGGAAACATTAGAGCACTTAAACGGAGAAATTTCGGATTGTCGTGCCTGTGAACGATTGGTTCACTGGCGTGAACAGGTGGCTCGGGAGAAAGTGCGTCGCTTTCGTGGCGAGTCGTATTGGGGTCGCCCGGTTCCGGGCTTTGGCGACCCGACGGCGCGCGTGTTAGTAGTTGGATTGGCCCCCGCCGCACACGGGGCCAATCGTACGGGGCGCATGTTCACCGGAGACAGTTCAGGCGATTGGTTAATTGAAGCGTTGTGGTTCGCCGGCTTCGCCAACCAGCCGACCTCCACTGATGCTCATGATGGACTACAACTGCAGGACCTCTATTTGACGGCGGCGGTCCACTGTGCACCGCCTGACAACCGCCCAACGCCCGAAGAAACCCGTACCTGCGCTCCATATCTTGCTCGGGAGTTAGCCCTTGTTCGCCCTCGGGTTGTGGTGGCGCTAGGGAAGTTTGCCATGGACGCCGTTAGGCGGTCGCTCAAAACGATGGGGGTGGATGCGTCTTCGTGGACATTCGGTCATGGAAGTCAACTCGTCGTGGGGCCGTATGTGTTGATGGCATCATACCATCCGAGCCGGCAAAATACCCAAACCGGCAAACTCACCCAGGAGATGTTGCGATCAATTTTTGTCGCAGCTAAAGAGGCGTTGGATTCGCCCGATTGGGCGCCCTTCAGCCGGGAAGCCGACTCGTGACGGAGTAGAGGTGTTACGTGGAATCATGCGCATCGTCTCAAAAGACGATGTCGATCATTTCCTCACCTGGGACGCGGCTGGACTATCCGGTTGCCCGAAGTTGGTGGAGGGGCACTATCCCGGCGCGCCGGTGACCGCTGCGCGACATTGGGTATACCACACCGTGCCGTACCCAAGTCAGATCGGCCTCCGGTGTTGCCAGACTAGCTTGGCCGCTGACGACGCTGTTTGTCGGTGAGCTTTTGGTCGGCTCGTGCATAGAGGGCTTCAGGCGTGGTGCCGTCTGGCCCCAAGACGGCACTGGCTACCACCACGTCCAGTGGGGCGGCCACGCGGCAGGTCTCACTTACGACGTGGCGGGTGAGGCGGTTCAATTGGACTGCATTGAGCTCGTCCGTCCAGATCCCAAATTCTTCGGAGGCTAAGCGGCCTACCAGGACCTGGCTGGTGGCATAGAGCGAGAGGTGCTGGGCCGCCGAGTTGAGTCGCTCTTTCAGACGGGCGCGGCCGGCGTCCTTCCGAAAGCCTTCCGTACCCTCGATTTGAACCAAAATGAAGAGGGCGCGTCGGTCACGCTTTAGGCGTTGCCGTGCGTCAAGGGATACGCGGTCCCAGAAGGTATGGGCATTTAAGAGCGGACTGCCATAATCATGTTCCAGCACATGCTGGTAGCCGTGCAACACCATGCCCAAATCCCAGGTAAAAAGTTCGGTCAAGGCGGTCGCCAAGGAATTCTCGCCCTTCGCCCGCAGCTTCCGGTTAATCTCATGCTGCAAGTGCCGATAGCCGAGGGCAAACCAGGTCATGTCGACATTGTGGCGCCGATGGGCGGCCACGATCCTTTGAGCTCGGTCGTGGTCTTCTGTACCCAAATATCCTCGGGTCAGGGCGTGAAAGTGCGTCTGCAGCAGCCCGACAAAGTGCTCCTCTGAGGTTAGCCCGTCAAGGCTTGGCGAAATCTGGGCCTGGTGGATCCAAGCCGCCAGATCGACGATGGCTTCATCCAAGAGTGGGGTCAACGTCACCTGTTGCGATTCGATCAGTTGAAGGTGCTCATCCTTTAATCCAAAAGCCTCACTCAAGGCGAGGGAAAACGCTTCCGTGCGACCGAGCCGCCGGCCGGGATCGGGAATCGAGATGTGTAGTGGGAAGCTCTCTTCTGGTCGAGCGAGGCCAAAGCCTTGGCCATACCGAACCCCTAAATGGCGGAGTCGGGTTAATTGCTCTTCGGTTTCAATCCCTTCCGCGATTACTTTAGCGCGGCTTTCGCCGAGCCAGTTGACTAAGAGGGCGATGAGCCGGTCAACCGACGGATCAAGCCCGACCTTCTGGGTAAGCTTCAAGTCGATCTTGACCCAAGCAGGCCGAATTTCTGCAAGTCGCAAGGGATCGGCCTGTCCGGCGCCCCAGTCATCCAGGGCTACGGCCACGCCATCGGTCACGAACGGAACCAAGAGGCCGGGCCACTGGCTTATTTGATGGTCGGATTCCGGAATTTCGAATACCAGCCCATCGTACGAGGGAAATCGGTGCGCGGGGTCATCAAGCAAGCGCTGCAATAGGGTCCGACTAACATTGAGGAAGAGTAGTGAACCGGGCGGGCGAAACGCGCCCCGCGCGAAGGCAAGTTTCGCCAAGGTAGCCAACGTCTCTTCATAAACATGGTCTCTTTCAGCATACAGCGACAATAGGCGAAAGCCTTCTTCTTCGCGCCCGCTAACTCGTCCCAATGCTTCATAGCCTAGGGCATCGCCGGTGAGCAAATCGACTACCGGTTGAAACAGCACGGTGGGACTCCAAGATGTCTGCACGGTATCACCTCAGGAACACTATTCGTCACCGAATATGGGACTCCTGTCCAAAGGTGGCAGTTTTTGCCGAGAAGAAAGAAGGCCCCGTCAAGGGGGCCGAGAGGGTAGCCGTCAGCGGCCCACCCGGTGGATGAGCGGAGCAATGGCCGCCGAGGCCCGCTGATATCCTATCTTGATGAGCCCAATGACCACCTTTCGGAAGGATTCCGCATGACCTAAAGCTTCGGCCGTGGAATGAAGTCCATGGATGATGGGATTCAATTGCCAGAGGACTAATGCGGCCAGGGCCAATGAAATCAAGAGGGCATTTCGGAAGGGGTGGCCCTTTTTTTGATCGTGGCCGCCATCCGGCCCGGTTGGCTTGTGATTGTTCACATGGGCGCGCGCTGTAGACACCGTGACATCGCCTCCTTCCTCACTGGTTACTACGATCATTCGTGAACGACATGGAAAAGTTGGTAGTCCTAGTCTAAGGAACTGGAATATTTACCCACCACTCATTTTGTCGAGCCCGTCCGAGTTTTATCCGACCGCATGCGACCCGATTGGTGGGGGGACGGGGAATTGCGACCGACATGGGTGCCCGCTTTGTCAGAGGGTCGGCGATTTGGCGTTTTTTTGGAGAGATGTCATCCCGGCGGGAGCATGGCCAGACCGTGGCGAAAGACAGGGCGAGGCGATGAGCATGGACCGCGGTTTTACCGCAGTGCTGGTGAAAAGGCTCTCGTGGACGAGCTTTACCAGGTTTTAGATGAGCGCATTCGCTAGGCCAATAACCAGTGGGAGACGGGGGAGCCTCTGTACAATTTCGAGCAGACCACCGACGACTTCAGTGGAATTCAATATGCACCATGGTATGACAACGAAAAGTACCTGGCGGATGCTCGGGGATGGCGGCGAGGAAATCAAGAAGCGGCGAGGCCGGCCGCGGTCAAGGCTGGCACTGGACGGTACGGGATGTGCACTTCCTTCCTCGATCCGAGACAATTGCGCTCTTTACCGTGGTGCATCATTGGGCTGATCCCAATGATCCCCGGGCGAAGCGGTGTTTCTTGAAACTTGGGTCAAAGGCCAGGGGCACTGGCGATTGAAGCGCCATACGGCTGAAAAGCGTTAGGGCGAAGGGAAGCCGGATAGGAGAGAGTGGAGCCCGAGACGAAGCTCGGCGGGTGTTTGGAGGCAATATTGGGCGCTTGTGGGCCGCCGGGATCCGACAATCACGGTGACGTCCCGCGCGCCCTTGGCGTTAAAGGCATCCTCGTCGGTCACGTCGTCCCCGAAGATGGCCAAGGGCTCTGGGTTTTGCCAGTGGCGCCGGAGCCAGCGCACCGCATCCCCCTTCGTCGCACCTTGGCGGCTTCCGATTTCCCAGCAAGCCTGAGCCGGTCGCAAGTATAGGTCACGGGCGGCAATTAACTGGCGAAGGGTCTGTTCCACCTGGTCCAGAAGGGGGGCGGCGACGTGGCGAACATGGACGCTCACGGTCCAGCCCTTGTCTTCCACTTGGAGACCCGGGAAGTCCTGGGCGAGACGTCGAAGTTGGGGGCGAATGCCATCAAGGTCTCGCAAATCGAATCCCTGGGCGGCGCATTCGATTCGTTTTCCATTCCATCGAGCTTCTGCGCCATGGTTTCCAAACAACGTGAGGGAAGGAATGGGCAACAGGTGAATGAGATCCGGCAAGGACCGGCCGCTCACAATCGCCACCTGCCCCTGGAAATGTCTCATGAGTCCCGTGAGCGTTTGAATCAGAGTATTGGGCACCTGAACGGCATCGGGCTGTGGGGCAATATCCAGTAAAGTGCCATCGAGATCGAAAATCCAGCCGCGGACGGATCCGGAGCCTTCCAGCCGCTTCCAGACTAACGGGTCAGGATTTGACATAGCTTTCCGTGGCTACTGATTCGAGGGTGGTCAAAATGGCTTGGACCCCGTCGTAGAGCGTGTGCTGGTGGATTTGCCGCCGCATCGCCTCCATCCGTCCTTGGCGTTCTTCCGGGCTTAATGACAGCGCCCCTTCTAAAGCGGCCGCGCAGCCCTCCGGATCCCAGGGGTTGATGTGGATGGCTGACTCCAGTTCTTGCGCCGCGCCCGTGCTCTCACTTAAGAGCAAGACCCCTT
>DAHWKG010000159.1:0-2392 GCA_027343765.1 Sulfobacillus sp. | reverse complement strand
GTTGCCGCCCGTATGGGGATTTAGCGGTGGACGGATCCCCGATTGAAAGTGGCGTGTCCAGCTTTGGCGCCAACGCTGTGCCTGAGCCACGCGAGGCTGTGGTTATTTACGTTATTTGTAACTGTTTCCCACGTTCCGCATGTCAGCAACATTCAAAATTGGACTATTTAAGGGCACGAGCTATCCCGAGGCGTCCCATACAAATCCGTAGTCAATCGGAATCTGAAGAGCGTCGAGAATGCGGCGCTGGTAGGGGCGTACGGCGGCCCATTGGAACCACGATTGCGCGCCATCGGACCGATACCGCATATCCAAGTCGTGGAGGACCTCCAAAATCACGGTGTCCGAGGGTCGCGTGACCCGACGATGGGGGAGCTCCAGCGGGGGCTGGCCTTGTAACGCGGCGCGCACGACCGCCCGCATAAAGCGGGCGAACTGCAGGGCCAGCAACAGGAGATAGCCTAAGCCGGCCACTCGTTCCGGCTTTTCCAACCAAAAGGCTCCCAAGTGAATGGGAGATTTCGTCCATCGAAAGCCCTGTTCATTGTGGTGCTGACCTTTGTAGTCGTCCAGGGCAGTCTGGGCATCGAGGGTCATCCGATCGGTGAGGAGAATCCAGGTGGCTCGCCGTTGGCGCTCGGCCTGGACGACCTCCCCGGTGGGATCCGTCACATGCAGCGTGACGGTGTAGACCTGTTGGGTGTCGGGGGCGGTCTCGGCCTTCGGGCGTCCCCGACGACGCACGACGAGGGTCTGCTCCGCCACCTCGGGTGTCGCGGTATGCCACCGCGACGCCGCAGATTCCAGGAGTTGGGAGGCCGCTTGTGCGGCCTCTTGGGCCGTGGAAAAGGTCTTGCGGGCTAATGTCTTGTTCCATCGGTCGTAGCGCGCCCGCTCTTTGGCGAGGTCTCGTTGCAGGCTGTGCTCTTTTTTCTTGTCGAGCGCCGACGAGTGGTAGACAAAGGCCCGTGCGGGTTCCCCGAGGAAGGTGACGTCAAACGTTTGGACATGGTACACCGCGGCCGTTCCGGGGGCGTCTCCCACCGATTCAAGAGGCTTCCAGGCCTGCCGCTCGGACGCCCAGGCCTGCGTTTTTAAGTCCCCACACAACGCAAAGCGGGCCGGCAGGCGGCCCAGCCAATGCATGCCAGTCTGACGGAGGCGCTGGATCGTTTCCGCTGAGAATAGCGCGGAATCGGCAATATAGCACTTGTCCTTCCAAAAATCTTCGGGGAAGTCGTGTTCCAATTGATCAACCCACGTCTTATTCCACGTGACATCGGCGGTGTTGCCGGACAACATCTGCCCGCCCAGCACACAGCCTACGGCATCCATGGTGACCCCGGCCATAATTTGTTTCAGATCGGGACGATGGTCTTTGGAATGCCCCCACGTGAGGGATATCGGGGCCGAGGGCCCCGATTCGGATGGCGCATAGTCCCCCATCAGGGAATACGCGGTGGTATCGGAGTGTAGGAGGTCTGCCAGGGTCGGGTGCACGACTTGCATCCGTAATCCGATCGTGGCCAGGAGTTGTGGGCCATAGTCCGCCAGATCTTCCAGCGTCCGGCCGAGCGCATCATCGTTGAATTGGGACGCCTGAATCGTGTCGCCCCACAAGAGAGCCAACGGGAGCGTCTCCGCCCACCGTTCGACGGCGTAGAGCGGATTGCGATGGGACAGGACGTTGATGACGAGCATCAACACCAACACACTCGGAGAAATCCGCGCGCGGGCGCGATCCCAAGGGATAATCGTGTCCACGACCGACAGCCAGTTAACGCGATCGGCGAGGAGACGCACCGCGAACGCGGTGCCACTGTGGGGGAAATACGTCGGATTGGGACGGCTCGGTACCGTCGTCGGGATCGGTTTTTTGATCATAACCAGGAGATTCGACGTTCGCACCAGTTATCCTTTGCGTCAATATTCTGCGTATTTGAAGGGAAATTCCGGATTTTTGCCTTGACGACTTGCGGAACGTGGGCTTTGACGCGACGGGGATTACGCATCAATTGATGCACGAAGCGGAGACCATGTGGCGAGGGCGGCGCCGACCCTGGACGGTTTTGGAACGGGATCACTGGCGCTATGAAACGTTAGACCTCATGAAGGATATTGAAGATTTGTTGGCCGAGGATCCCGATGCCGCCTCCTACCTTATGGGGCTTTTGATGCAAAAGCTGTTGGCCGGGTGGTACCAAGCGCACCAGTATTGGGAACCGAAAGCAAAATACCTCTTGGCCGATTTGGCGCGTTTGAGCCCCGAGTTGGCGTTTCAGTGCCGCGGGGTGATTAGCCACCATCAGCCCGTGGTGCGCCGTTTTGCGGCACTTCGGGAGTTGGTCGAATTAGTTCACCAGCCTTTCGGGGGACAGCTCAAGACCTGGCA
>DAHWKG010000146.1:0-5487 GCA_027343765.1 Sulfobacillus sp. | reverse complement strand
GCCGCGTTTCGGGATCGCCATCGTCCCAATGCCCCGCTGTGGTCGGTGACGAAGCCGGCTTCGGCGTGCCACAAACTGCTCACAAATTTGGTATCGTCGTAGCCACGGTCCCCGAGGATGCTTCGGTAGTATCGGCCGTGGACGCTTTGGTCACCGTCCACGCGACCGGCAGTTCATACGTCGCATCGACCAACAAGTGGAGTGTGTACCCGAACCAGGACACCACCTTTTCTCCCGCCTTATTGTTCTGGTCTACGCCGCGATAGGATTTCTTACCCCAGTGGGCGTCGGTATCCCGGCGCCCATCCGCCTCCGCAGTCTTTGGACCATGCTTGGCAAACGACTCGATGGCCTTGCTGTCCAACGCCACGCAGTCCGCAAGGTCAGGCAGCACCGCACAGAGATCCTCCACCACCGTGTCGATCATGGCCTCAAGTGGATCGAGATGGTCCAAGATGCCGCGCAAGAATCGCGCGTAAGCCGACGCCGATGAGCAGGGAGTTCCACATAGCACGAACCGGGCAATCATTCCGGCCGCGTTCCAAGATTCGCATCAAGGGCTCGTCCGAGATGGTGTCGAACCAGTTGTGTCCTTTCCAGATGGTTGGACTTCGTTCCATGAGAAGAACTTGAGTTGTGGTAAAATGCCCATACGGGCACGTTCTTCGAAAATTGTTGGTTACCTACCTCGATGTTACCAGAGCAGGCCTGTTTTTTGTTGCCCTAGTGCGGGTTTCGAGCTTTTGGCCGTTTTGGGGTCAAATGGGTACGAAAGCGTCGACCGCGATGCTACGTCCCGCATTTCTCCGTCAATCTTGGAAGAAAAATATTTTGAAGGGTCCTCAATCGGGCTCGTAGTGCGATCTTCGCGACAGCGCAAATAGATCTTAGGGGATTCTTCGTGGCCCCAATCATTTCTTCATGGGTTGGCCACGCGGTAAGGGGCACTGCCTCGGACCCAAAGTCGGCATCCCTTAAGTAGTTCCCTGTGCGCGAAATGGTTCCCGGGAGAAAGCCACTCTGCGGACAGAGCTGTCCCGGTCACCGTCGGCGCTGTGCCTCGATTCGCACGCGCAGTCGCCGTGCCGCCTCTTCCGGATCCGCAGCGGACATCACCGCCGAAATCACTGCCAGGCCGTCCGCCCCGGCATCGACCACCTGGTCGGCGTTGGCGTGGCTAATCCCGCCGATCGCCACCATCGGGCATCCGTGTACTGTTGCGGCAATCGCACGAAGCCCCTCGAGGCCCGAGATGTCCGCGTCTGCTTTGGACAGGGTGGCAAATACCGCTCCGACACCGAGGTAGTCCGCGCCGTCGTGTGTGGCACTCAGGGCCTCGTCCAGGGTTGTCACCGACACCCCGATGATTTTGCGCCCCAGAAGACGCCGCGCGTCCGAAAGCGGCATATCGTCCTGACCGATGTGTACCCCGTCGGCATCGGTGGCCAGTGCCACATCCACGCGATCATTGACGAAATAGAGGGCATGGTGCGCTGCGGTGAGATCGCGAAGCGCCCGTCCCAAGTCGATGAGCGTTCGTCCGCTGTCGTGCTTGCGCCGAAGCTGGATGGCCCCGGCTCCCCCACGGAGCGCCGCCTGGCAGACCCTCAACAGCGAATCCCGGTCGTCGCGTTCGTCGGTAACCACGTAAAGCGCCAAACGGTCTCGCAAATCCGCCATCTCGCTACGCCTTCCGGCACTCGACCCGTGCCATGCGGTTCACCTCGTCGGGTTCGAGCAAACTTAACGCATCAAAGAGACGGGCCGCAAACGTTCCGGGCCCCTGGGCTCCCTCTGCCGCCTTTTCGGCGGCGACATTAAAGCACGTGATGGCGGAGGCACTCGCTTCCGCGAACACCGTAGCTTCGCCCGCTGTGTCAACGACCGCCAAAAAGGCGCCGATGATTCCGGTCAGCATGCATCCCGATCCCGTGATGCGGGCAAGCCACGGATGCCCGTTGCTCAGTACCCAGAGGCTCTGGCCATCCGTTACAAAGTCTTGTTCGCCAGTGGCCACCACGACGGTATGGTGATCACGAGCGTACAGCACCATGGCCTCGGCAAGACCCGCGCTGGCCACCGTCGCGTCCACGCCGCTCACCATGCCGCCGGCGCCTGTCATTCCGCCAATCTCCCCGGCATTGCCTTTGAGCACCGTCAGGCGCAAGCCAGCGGCCACCTTCTCGGCGGCCTGCACCCGGTACGGGGTCGCGCCCACGCCTACGGGGTCAAACACCACGGGAACATGGACTTCCTCCGCTGCCTTTCCCGCCAGGATCATGCCCGTAATCAAGTCCGGCGTGAGAGTTCCCATATTCAGCGCCAACGCCCCCGCGTTCCGAGCCATATCCTGAACCTCTTCATGGGCATAAGCCATGACCGGCGACGCCCCAATAGCCAACAGGGCGTTAGCCACCGCATTGGTCACGACCAGGTTTGTCATATTGTGAACCAGCGGCCGCCCGCGTCTCACCTCTATCAGCCAACGGCCCGCGTCAATTGTCATCGTCATCATCGACTCCTTATTTTGTCTTGGACGGTCCAGCGTCCCTGGTCGTATCGGTTCATGGCCCCCAGCTGTGGACGATACCGTGCCGGGGGCGGTGCGAAATGGTCTGTCGGCCCGTTCCCGTGCCCGAGATGCCAGTTCCGGGACCTGACGATAGCCTCGGACACGAACGCCTTCGCCCCTGCGATGGCCTCTTCCACTTCCCATCCGCGGGCCAGTAGCGCGGCCATCGCGGATGAAAAGGTGCATCCCGTTCCGTGGGTGTTTCGACTCTCCGTAAACGGCGCGGCAAGATAAAAGACGGCGTCTTTTGGCGCTACATAGATCACGTCGACAGCTTCGCCCGGCACGGCACCGTTCGCCTCCTCCCGATGCCCTCCTTTGACCACGACATAGGCGGGCCCTAGCGCCGCAATATCATGGGCGGCCCGTTCGGCATCGCTGAGCGTGCGCACCGGATACCCTGCAATGGCTGACGCCTCGGGTAAATTTGGGGTCACCACCTGGGCCAATGGAAACAAGCGGACGCGCAACCCTTCGACCGCTTCAGAAGACAGAAGGGATGCACCGCCCTTGGCCACCATGACCGGGTCCACGACCAGCGGGCATGCGGGGCGTTGGGCCAGTAAAGAAGCGACCGCCTCGACGATCCCAGCGTTGGCCAGCATTCCCGTCTTCAGTGCGTCGACTCCAAAATCGTCGAACACCGCAGACAATTGCTGCTGCACAAACCCGGCAGGCATCGCCTCGATGCCCACGACGCCCATCGTGTTCTGGGCGGTCACCGCCGTAATCACCGACATCCCATACGCACCGAGCTGATGCATCGTCTTGAGGTCCGCTTGAATCCCGGCCCCGCCTCCGCTGTCAGAGCCCGCGATGGTCAAAACTCGACCGATGCCAGCGCTACTCGGACTGCTCATGCGGGTGCACCACCGGACGGCACCAGCGTGTCCCTTTGCTCCTGGCGCCAGGCCATGTCGAAGAATTGGTACTCCATCTGAAAACTCGCATGAAAGGCCCTGGTGATGGCTTCGCGCGGAGGGGCTTGCGCTGATTCGTCCAACAGCTCGCACAATTGGTTGAGACCCTCACGCATCGCATTGTCCGCGTAAAAGGCGATCCATTCGCGAAACGGGTGATTATCGTCCGGTCGTACGTCATGCATGAGATCGCGACCCAAATCGGCGTATACCCAGTGGCAGGGCAGCGCTGCTGCAATGGTCTCACCCAGCGCGCCGTGAGATGCCGATGCTATCATATGCTGGGCATAATGGTGCGTGGTCGGCGCCTGAGAAGGCAACGAGCGCTTGAGATCCTCGTAGGAGACCCCTGCTGCACGGCACAAGGTCACGTGTGGCGTTAGTTCGCCCTCAAACAGCACCGTCATGCGATCGGCCAGTCGCTTCATCTGACTCAGGCTTTCTGCTTGCGAAATGGCCACGGCGAACACCCGTGCGTACGTGGTCAGATATTGCACATCCTGCTGCACGTAAAAGAGCGCGGCCTTTGGTCGGAGATCTCCCCGAGCAATGGCCTCCACAAACGGATGACGGCGGATGGCCTGGTACACGGGTTCTGCTTCCCGCCGCAAGGATCGGGCTAAAGACATAAAAGAACGCCTCCTTTATCGCGGAGGCCATGTTGGAGGGCTTCTTGGACGAACGCGGCAACACGCGTCGAGTCTCCGATATCCACTTCCCTACGCTGGCATTACCCAGATCAGGTGGAAGGGTCCAAGGAATAGCAGTTCCTTGTCTCAGCAATTGCTCCCCTAGTGGCTCGCGTTTAATTTCCCTTAAACTATAACATGATGTCACATCAAGAAAAACCTCTCGGTATGCCTTCTCTCGAACGAGGTTAAGAAGCCCGGTGCATCCCAATGAGGTTGTCCCTTCGGCAAAATCTCTTGATTGCTCCCCTGTCCCTGACACCAAGTCAGATAAATTCGCCTTCATCGGGACGCAACCTTTGGTTGTTCACCAAGTTTTTCGCACGGGATCTTTCGACATGCCGGGCTCCTTCACCTCCTCATGATACGCCACGTTAATAAGATATGGCGCACGCGTGTAACAGACTCTCTGCGGGGCTGTCTTCGGGCGAGCTTATCGTATCCTGGCCATGACGCCTAGGACCGACCTAGTCTCTCGCTGGGCATGGCGACTGCGGTCGCCGGCACGGAGTAGATCGCGAAACGCGTTGGCCCAGTCGTTGTCGTCTTTCCCCGGCTCAGATGGCTAAGCGTAGAGCCTTGATAGGTTGTTCGATGCCGACCGACCATCAAAATCAAAGATCGGGCGCGTGAGCCAATAGCCGACTACGGTTCCCATGACCGCGAGCACCGTAATCGCTCCAGACTCGTCCGGGGCTGGCAACAGAGGTGCCCAAACTCTGCCGAGGATCCCCGTGGCCGAAGGGGTCGCCCCTTTGAACCCCGTTATACTGCCCACACTGAACGCGCCGATCTACGTTTGCAGCAAAGTGCCGCGTGCCGGACCGCGCAGCCCCTGCTCCGGCGTTGACCCCCGCGTACCGCCAAAGCCGGGGATTCTTGCGAGAAACCGACTTACGTAAGCTTTACTCGCTTTGACAGGCTCGAAGAACGGCCATAATACATGCTTATTCACAGACGTACATGATGACACGGATACGGGATGCCAGGGCAAGATCTGGTCGACGACCGCCAGCCAGTTGACCCGGTCCAGCAAGGCCCGCGTTGCCAGGGTGATGCCCGTGTTCGGGAATAGGTTGGGGTCGCCCGCCAAATCGCCCCCCGTGTGAGGCGAAGGTGAAGTATTCATCGGCAAAGGCTTCGCCATTGGACAGCCGAATTCCTTTGAGGCATTGTCTGTCTATTCAAAACTCCTTAGTTGCCATATATTTACCCGCGGAGTCTGGGTAACATCGCGAGACGGCGAGCGTTGGTGGTAAAGCCCCCTAGTTCGCGCTTGTTGGCCTAATGCTATTTGCCATCGGTT
>DAHWKG010000122.1:0-8956 GCA_027343765.1 Sulfobacillus sp. | reverse complement strand
CCGCGGTGATGAAACTGATCAGGACGCAAGCGAGCTAAGTCGTAACGACGATACCCACCCGCGGTACGTTCATCGGGTATCAGTTTACCTTCATGCTCCCATCGACGTAACGTCGAGGGAGTCACGCCTAAAAATTCGGCTACTTCACGAATGCCCACAAGTGTCCGGTTCATACCTAAATTATACAACCATGGATAACTACAGGTAAAGATTTATGAAACGGTTAAAACCCCTCGGCCATCACCGCTACGGGTTGGCGCGTGCCGTGTTCACAGAGCACACCAGCCAATGCAAATCGTAGATGTAGTTGACCCATCACACCGTAGGCGGAGGTCACGACTCTGCCCTCGCTTAAACCAATTTATTGGTAGGTCGCGGCGCCTTCCTTGGTGCCCAGTCCAATCCAACTCAGCTGCTCGTAGGCTTGCACCGCCGTGGTCGTCGCTCCCATCGGCGTCAGCATGAATTGCGGTTCCCACCCGGTCACCGGGGTCGACGAATTCGGCTGGATATTGATGTCCGCAACCAACATGGCATATTCGGCGGGTGCTTTGACGCTTTGGCGCGCATTCCACCCGACCTGATTGCCGCCATAGTCGACGTCGGACACCGTGAGTCCTTGCGCCAAGGTCGGCGTGCCGGCAGTGTTTACGCTGCGCACATACACCTGCACAATGAAGGCGTTGTTCGGGCCGCCTGTGCCGATTTGGATCGCGACCGGCTGCCAGAGGACGTGATTGGTTCCGCCATCTTGGCGCAGGACGGTAATCCCGTTGGTCCAAGCGCCGCGCAGCGCACTGGCATCCGCCGCATTCGCCGAGGCGCTCACCGCCCCCCAACTTTTCTCTTGGAGCCAGGCCAAGATCCAGTTGGCCGCGATGTCTGCAATGTGGTTGGACCCGCCGAACTGCCAACTCCATCCGGGCGTGCTGATGGCGCCCGTGGCGGAGCTTCCGCGTTTTTTACACGGAGTAATTTTCGATGCGGGTGCAGTTGCCCCGCTCGACCCAGCACTGCCTACCACGCATACGGACTTCCGGCAGCCGGACATCTGCTCCCAAATGTATTCTCAGGCACCCCGGACTAACGGAATATTAGGCTGAATCACGATCCGGCCACCCTAAGAATTGCTCTTATCAAACTCGTGACATCGGCCAAATCAATCACGTAATCCGATTTCACCTTTGCATTTCAAAACGAGCAATCAATCACCAAAATCCGAAGGCTTGTTTTTTCTTGTCGTCGCCCGGCTGCGCGCGGACTTTGTCGCAGTCAGCCCCCAAGGGGGCATCAACTGATGCGGGATTCGTAGGGTTGTGGTTTCTGTCTATGGTCACTCGTTAGAAACGGCGCCGGGAATGTCCTGTCGAAGTTCTTCGCTCGTGGGCAATACGGCGGCCGTATTGCCCACCACGATCACGGCCGGATTCCGGATCCATCGACTGACCCCGGATATTTCGCCCAAGGTGGTTTTGGTCACCCGTTCCTCGGCCGTCGAAGCTCGTTCAATAATTGCCACCGGTGTTCTTGAAGACTTTCCTAAGTCGATGAGGCGCTTGGCAATCACCGGCATGGCTTGAACGGCCATCAGAAACACCAAGGTGGCCTCCGTTCGGGCAAGGAGTGGCCACTCCAGGCGATCCGGATCGTGGCCTTCCACCACGAACACCGAGGCACTGACGCCTCGATGGGTGACCGGCACAAACGCCAATGCAGGAGCACTGAAGGCGGAGGACAGTCCCGCCACAATCTCTACGGGAATGCCGGCTTGATATAAGGCCAAGGCTTCCTCTCCGCCACGGCCAAAAACAAATGGATCGCCGCCCTTCAGACGCACCACCGTCTGAAATCGCTGGGCCATGGTTACGAGTTCGCGATGGATATCGTCTTGCGTCCATCCGCGGCCACCTGGCGCCTTGCCCACGCATTCTAAGAGAGCCCCCGGCCGCGTTAGCCGCAGCACTTCAGGGGAAATCAAACGGTCGTAGAGGACAACATCGGCTCGCTCCAGCACACGCGCGGCTTTGACCGTCAGAAGCTCCGGATCGCCCGGTCCAGCCCCCACCAGAAATACCGTACCGGCCAATCCCTCACCTCCTCATTTCTTTCCAGTCCTTCATGACCCGCTCTTCTTCCTCGCAGATGAGAGAACGGCGGGCCTCCCCATGGGTGCGGGCCCGAATCGATTCCCGCCGCTCGTGAAAAACATTGAGCCGCTGGTCCCATTGATCGTCGAAAAGCGACTCGAGCGCCAGGCGAATACGGCGCGAAAGGCCCGGCGCCTTCCCGCTGGTCGAAACCCCAATCACTAAGTCGCCCCGCCGTAGCTGGCTTACCATGATGCAAGTGGAAAGAGCCGGCTGGTCGACGATGTTCCACAATGCACCCGCTTGCTGGGCCATGTGAGCCACTTGGCGATTGACATCCATATCCCGGTGGGCCGCGATCACAAGCGCCCGGTCGCGGATCTCCTCTTTCCGAGGCAATCGCGGCGTATAGACGACCCTCTCGGAAATAACGCCGGCGACAGGCCCCTCTAACACGGTATCGAAAACCTCAATGCGGGCACCGGCGGCGAGAAGCCCCTCAATTTTGGCCAGGGCCTCGGACCCGGTGCCGACAACCACAACCGACCGTTGTCCGAGATCCACCATCACCGGATAGTAGCCCATTTAGCCCTCCCGATTCTTGTACCCCTCCACCAAAATATCGGCAATCTCAGGCCGCATCACTTCGACCGGTGGACGCTCGCCACGGGACAATAGTTCGCGAACCATGGTACCCGACATCGAAAACCATGCATCCGAATGCGGGCACGACCGGAAGGAGGCCATTCCGAGACATTTAGGGCAGTAGCCAATCTTGTCAAAGGTGAGCGGAACCAAGCCCATCTCCTCGGCGAGACTCTCAAAGAGTAGTCGGGCGTCATCGGGACCATAAAAACCTCCTACGCCAGCGGCGTCCCGCCCCACGATGAAGTGGCTCGCGCCATAGTTTCGCCGAACCAACCCATGGAATACCGCTTCACGCGGTCCCGCATAGCGCATGGCGGCTCCAAAAGTGGCCAACAAAATCCGGTCTTTCGGAAAATAGGCGTCGATGAGAGCGCGATACGCGTCCATTCGGATGGCGGGAGGCACGTCGTCCGACTTGGTCGGCCCCACCAACGGGTGCAACACAATCCCATCTGTCATCTCGAGCGCCATTTTCAGCATATGCTCGTGCGCCCGATGGGTCGGGTTCCGGGTCTGAAAGAAGGTCACCGTCTTAAATCCTTGCTCGCGAATCCACGTCTTGACCTCATGGGGCCAGAACGGCTCCGGGTACTCGCGCCGCGCTTCCCGTCGAATTGTGACCGGACCGGCCACGCACCAAGGGCTCTGTTGGAGCAACACCCGCACACCCGGATGGTCTTCACTGTCGGTGCCGTAAACCTTTTCGGCCTCCCGTTCACGGTTACGAACAAAGATGTCGGTCACCCGCACGTCCGCCACCAAGCCGTCTTCACTCGCGATGGTTAACGTGTCGCCGATTTTTAAGGCCTGTTTAGTGCCCTCCGAAACCGGCAGCACAATCGGCAACGGGAATACCGCTCGATCGGGCAGGTGCAATGAGTCAACAACCGCCTGATACTCGTCACGGTTCATAAAGCCGGCCAAAGGAGCGTAGGCGCCATGGGCCAATAATGCCGCGTCTGCCGCTTCCATACGGCCGACTACTACGGCCTGGCGAAGCGTGTTTTCAAATGATGCCGATGTCATGTGTGTAACCCACACTCCTTTTTGTTAAATCCGGCCCACCGACCCGCGCGGGGATCTTCTCCCGGCTTTACCGCCCGGGTGCAGGGCATGCAGCCAATACTGGGAAAACCCTGATCGTGTAGAGAGTTGTAAGGCACCTCGTGGTCCTTGACATAGTCCCAGACTTCGTCCGTGCTCAAAAGCACCAAGGGATTAATTTTCACCAACCCATGCTTTTGATCCCACTCCACGGCCTCCGCGTTGGCCCGGGTTGGGCTCTGCTCACGACGGACACCCGTCACCCACGCCTGATACCCCTTGATAGCTCGATTGAGGGGCTCCACTTTGCGGATGCCACAACAGGCATCGGGGTTGCGGGCCCAAAGGTCCTCTCCATGCCGCTCAGCCTGTTCGGCAAGATTCAACGCCGGACTAATCCGCCGCAAATGAATGGGATATCGGGCCGAAATCGCGGCGACCGTCTGATAGGTTTCGTGAAAGAGCAAGTCGGTGTCCAAAAAGAAGACATCCGGCTGATCCACAAGTCGCGACGCGAGGTCAATTAACATCACATCTTCGACACCAAAACTGGATGCGATGGTCACACCCTCGACACCAAAATTCTCGTAGGCCCAAGCCAAAATCCGCTCCGGCGATTCGCCTGTGAGCGTCTGACCTTCTGCCATGCGGTCAGCCACCGTCATGAAACGACCTCCTGTAACCGTTGCTGTAATGAATTCATGCCAACCTCATACGCCCAGTCGCCAAACGATTGACGGGGCTTCCTTTCGTTCGCATACCACTCCAAAAGTGGACGAACCGTTGGAATCAGTGCCCCCAAGGGAATCCGCTCCTTAAACTTGTCGGCCAAACGCGTCCCGCTTGGACTCCCGCCCAAGTAGAGATGATATTTCCCTGGGCTTGATCCGACAAAGCCGATTTCCGCCATTTCAGAGCGCACACAATTATTGGGACACCCGGTCATACGAACCAAAATGGGTTCTTCAGCGAGTCCAAGGCGCGCCCACTCCGCCTGAAACTGTCGCATCACTTCAGGAAACACCCGCTCCGCTTCGGCCAACGCCAGCCCGCAGGTTGGCAGGGCCACACACGCCATGGAAATGCGCCGCACCGGTGTAAGCGATTCGGCCAACGACAACCCGTGGTCCCGCCAAATCTGCTCCGCTTCAGCTTTTTGCTGTTCGTCGATGCCCAATAGTAGTAGGTTTTGCTGGGGCGTCACGCACAAATCGGGCTTGATGGCGCTGACGATCTCAAAAAGCGCTTGACGCACTGTTCCCGCGACACGACCTTCAGGCACGAAAAGACCCAAGTACCGGTCTTCAGCATGCCAACCGAGGTGATCTTCCGGGCGATCGAAGCGGTGGAGAATGGGCGGCAAAAAGGTGAACGCTGCACGGGCTTCCACTTCAGCGCGAAACACGTCAATACCCCAATCATCCACCAGATATTTCATGCGGGCATAGCGCCGGTCCTCACGATTGCCGTAATCCCGTTGAATGGTCATAATGGCTTTCACCACCGCTTCCAGGTCCTCTGGCAGGACGCGGCCCAGTGCCCGGGCCAAGAATGCGCGGGTCTTGGCGATGCCGTGGCAGTGGCCCAAGCCGCCTCCCGCCATCACGGTAAAACTATCGAGGTTTCCTTGCGGGTCCCCGTGGGCTATGATGCCAATGTCATCACTCAATACGTCGGTGCAGTTGTCGCCTTCAATGGCGAATCCGGTCTTAAACTTTCGCGGAAGGTAGGTGTCTCCGTAGAGCGGCTCGTCTTCCCGGATGTCGTAGATTTTCCGGCCCTCGACAAAAAGTTCCAGGTAGGCTCGCGTTCTTGGTTGTAATTCGCGCGAGAGAGACTCGGCGATGGCCCTGACCTGATCGCGGATTCCCCCAGGTGCAGGGCAGGCCATAATATTTCGTTCCACGTCTCCGCACCCCGCCAAGGTGGTGGTACCTACTTCATGGAGCCGGGTGACCAATGGCGAAAGACCTCGCTTGGCAATTCCGTGGACCTGAATGGCTTGCCGTGACGTAAGACGAAAGTCTCCGCGGCCAATCTCCTCACTTAACGCGTCAATGGCCAAATATTGATCGGCGGTCAAGCGGCCGCCGGCCAGGGCAATCCGGACCATGAAGGAGTACTCGGGTCCGAGCCCGGCTTCTTTTTTAGCCCGGCGTTGATCGCGATCGTCCTGCAGGTACATGCCAAAGAATTTCATGAGCTGCCGGCTCTCTTCGCTGACGCCTCCGCCGAGTGACTCAAAGACCTCTTCGTATAAAGAGCCTCGCAGGTGGCGGCTTTCCGCTTTGATGTGCTCGACCGACTTTGCCACGTGTCAACCCCTCTCGAGAGAACAAGAGAATCATTTACAATGAGCCGATTATATCTTGAGATACCTATAATGTCTATCGTGTAATTAGAGTTCAAAGATGATAAAATTAATGAAAGGAGGCGCGCACCATGAGACGAACGGGAACGGCCAATGCCCCTCTCCATGGAGGCCATTGTCCCCCCTGGCTGTTTGACCACATGAAGACCCTCAGCGGGGCCATCATCGAAGCCATCATCCTGGAGTACGGGACCGAAGAGGTGTTGCGCCGCTTCGCCGATCCGGTTTGGTTTCAGAGCTTTGGTTCGGTGCTAGGATTTGACTGGCACTCGTCAGGACTCACCACCGTGGTGTTGGGCGCATTTAAAGAGTCCTGGAACGATCGAGCTGGCGAGTACGGCCTTTTTGTCGCGGGCGGCAAGGGCAAAGCCTCCCGTAAAACGCCCGAGGAAATTGACCAAGCGGGCAGTCATTATGGGCTTACCGTTGACGCTGGCGACCTCATCTATGCCAGCCGTCTTTCTGCCAAAGTCGATAGCGGTCTCGTGCAAGATGGCTATCAACTCTACCACCATGTCTTCCTATTTGATGCCAAAGGCTCCTGGGCGGTCGTGCAGCAAGGCATGCACGAGACGAAACCCACCGCTCGGCGCTACCATTGGCTTAGTACGGGCGTGGACGACTTTACCGTCAACCCCCACCAGGGCATTGCTGGCAGGCCGGAATCCGAGGTACTGGACTTGACGTCCACGGCAAACCTCACGGTGCATGACACGTCTCTCGACCTGGTTCGGCGGCCCGAAGACGCGCTCCTCACTCTTCGGAAACTGTACGAGTCCGAGGACGGAACTCGCCACTTGGACATGCCGAAATTTCACACTGTGCCAAGCCCAGCATACTTCAACAAAATTCTCTATAAAATTTATGAGGCCGACCCCTCCAATTACGAGTCCCTGACGGCGATCCCAGGGGTAGGCGCCAGCACCCTGCGCGCGTTGGCTATGGTCTCTGAAGTGGTTCATGGAACGCCGCTCACCTTTCATGACCCGGTTCGCTATGCGTTTGCCCACGGCGGAAAGGACGGCACCCCGTTTCCGGTGCGCCGCCCTGACTATGAGGCTACCATCGCCTCATTGGAGAAAGCCATCGAAAAGGCTCGCCTGGGCGAACTGGACAAAATGAAGGCGTTTCGTCGCCTGACTCAGACGGCCTCGTGGTAATTTACTTTCGGAAAAATGTCTTGCAGGCTGTTTCCTTGCAGTGCTGAGCGGGTGTTTCCCCAATTTCATTGACAATCATGGCGGTCTGTCCCGCGTCCACGGACTCGGGATACTTTTCCACCGCCTGATCCGAGGTCACCAAAATCGTGTCTGCCCCGCAATAATTGTCGTGCGCCCAAAAGTAGCAGTTGTCAACCGTACAGCGCACTTGAACCTGTGGCATGACGCCGCCTCCTTTCCTTCGTTTCGAGCTTAGTTTTTCGCCACCTCACGAAAAGATGCGGAGAAATTTTCTTCGCATAAGGACATTGCCTCCCGTGTTACACTCAAGATGACTAAAGGAGTGATGCGTCATGCAACATATCCGGCTGGTATTAGCCTCCGACGGCTCAGATGGCGCCCTTCGGGCCGCCCAGTGGATCGACCAGAATTTTTCATCCGAAGAAGTCGACCTTACGGTACTGACCGTAAGCCATAATCCGGTGGTCGTGGGCTCACCCAATTTCAGCCCGATGCCCGCCTACGGAATGGCCATGGAGGACGCGGCCAGCGAGGGCGCCAAGGAAGCTGCTAAAAAAACCTTAGACACCTTCCGCAAAATCCAGGCAAAAGCTGTCGTCATCGGTGGAAAATCGATTGTTCCCGCTATTTGTGATTGGGTCAAACAAAACCCTTGCGGCGCGATTGTGATCGGCCGCCGGGGCCATTCAGCCGTCCATAACCTTTTGGTAGGCAGCGTGTCCTCAGGTCTTGTCGACCATTCCCCCGTACCTGTATGGCTCATTCCCTAGGGGCGGTGACCAATCGCGCCCCTTCCTTTCGAAGGCGCCTACCCATCCTCGACCCATAAGTGATCCTTTTTGCGAATAGTTATTGAAAGGACGCCGACGTGCGTCCTCGATTCGATTGAGCAAAAGGAGGGACAACATGGTCGACAAACAAGACCAATCTCTGAAAGCCGGTTCGGTGGGATTCTGGCAATTAACCTACCAATCGATTTCGCTTGTCTCACCGGCCGGCGCTATGGCGGCAACCTTAACCGGCGCGGCCGCCTACGCGCTTGGCGCATTGCCTCTCACGTATATCCTGGCCATCATCGCTGCTGCCTTCACGATCAATACCACCATCCAGTTTTCGCGGCATATTGCTAGTGCCGGCGGATTCTATAGTTATGTAGCCCAAGGATGGAGTCCCAAAGCGGGTATTCTCACCGGCTGGCTCTTCGTGCTCTCCTACGGCATGGTTGTCACCAACGCCATTCTCTTTGTCGCCGGGGTTTTCATTCCGGGCTTGGTCTCCTATTTTCACGGCAGCATTCCGAGCTATAGTTGGCTCATCTTTATGGTCCTCATGTATCTCTTTGTGCTCTACTTCGCCTATCGCGGCATCCGGCCCTCGTTGCAATATTCTCTTTGGACCGGAGCCGTGGAGATTCTGGTGCTGATTGTGGTGGCCATTGGCATTATCGTCTCCCCTCACACCCACAACACCGCTCAAGTCTTCACCCACCCCAGTTTCGCCAAAGATGGCTGGTCGGGCGTGGGCATTGGGATGATTTTGGCCATGTTCTCGATGTCGGGATCAAGTGGGGCGGTGACGCTTGGCGAAGAGACCCACCAGCCCCACAAACTGATTCGGAACGCGGT
>DAHWKG010000045.1:0-8779 GCA_027343765.1 Sulfobacillus sp. | reverse complement strand
CGGGTCAAAAGCCCTCAAGTACACGATGCTCGATACTCCGTGCATTTGTGAAACCCTACGAATCAGCCAGCCTACGCCGCCGGCGGTTTCCCCCGGTCGCACTGGAAGGGTTGCCCGGTTCGGGCCATGGCCACTAATACCCGGGCCAGTTTACGAGTTAACTTCATGACCGACTGCATGGGGGTCATGCGCTTCACAGTGACGTTCCGCTCGTGCCCTGGGGAAAACACGGGACTGGTGCCGATTAAGTGCAGGGCGGTGAAAAACAAGTGCTTACGCAATAAGGCATTCTCGCGCTTTGCAAGCTTGATGTGGCCTTTGTACTTCCCGGAGGTGCGTTCGGCCAAGTTCAAGCCGGCCTTGCGCAAGAGCTGATCCCCGTGCGTCAATCGGCGGAGGTCTCCGGCGAACGCTAAGATGGCCGCCGTCTCCGATGTGGGGATGCCGACGGACCGCAACAATGGAGCGCACAGAATGTCCTCCAGGAGCGCCTCCAACGGGACGTCAGCCTCCACCACGACCTGTTGGGCATGCCGGTAGCTCGCCAGCAGGTGCTACCGTTCCCACCGCGCGTCGTTGAGCCCGACCTGCTCCCCGATGCTCCGGACGGCAGCCTCCTGCAACGCTTGCGCACACCGTAGCCCCCGAGAGCCACCCGCCCGAGCCATGGAGTGCCGCCAGACGTTCACCATCGCGTCGGGCGCCAGAGCCTGGACTTGCGCTGGCGTCGGGAAATGCGTCAAGGTGGCCAACGCCCGATCGGTGAAGAGATCGGGGAAGACTTGCGTAAGCTCCGGAAACCAGAGGTCGACCCACCGGATAATGCGATTCCGGCTTCGGCTCCGTTCCTGGACCCAACACTCCCAGCTAGTGACTAATACGCGGAGCCGGTGAAATCGCTGCTCACTCCGTTGATACAGCGTGTAGTAGCCGCGGCTCACCACCTCAGCGATCACAAGGGCGCCTTTGGGATCGCTCTTCGAGGGTGAATTGTATCGGTTCTCCTTGTTTCGCTTCGTCGTGGCGGAGTTCACGATGACCACGGTGAGACCCTGATCTTGAGGATCTTGCGCCAACTCTAATAAGGCGGTCCGTATCCGCTGCCGAGTGCCCTGGGACTGCTTCTCAAGAAATTTTTTAGCCTGGCGACTGAAGCGCAGTGTGTACATCAGTCCTCGGGGAACACGTCATCGAAGGACAGCGTCTCGCCGCGCCGCATTTCGTCTCGAATCCGTCGGTATTCGGCAAGCTCTTCCCGGCCGACGGGCTCATCATCCTCATCAATCAACCGGTGGATGAGCTCGGCCAACGCCGGTAATTGTCGGCGGGCAGATCATCGATCACACGATGCAATTGTTCGCGAGACACCGCCATCCCCATCACCTCTGCCCACATTCTAGCACGTCATCGTGCGCTCACCACGGTCGACGTGGGTATTGATAGAATTTTATACTAACTAACTAACCGGCCCGTTAACCCCCCCTAAGAATTGGTCTCACCGAATTCGTGACGTCGTCCAAATCAATCACATATCCGATTTCACCTTTGCATGACGAAGACCCTTCAGTGCGATCAATCACAAAATCCGTACACCCAAAAAACGCCGGAACCCAACTGTGGGTTACGACGCTGAATCGCAAAAACTTAGCCGTAAACAATGGCTAGAACCATTGCGACAACGTCCAGGGCAACGACACCGAGAACTCCAGCTGTGTGGGCCTCATGACCAGCAATCGCCATCAAGGGGATAGATAAGGCAAAAATGCCACCTAAGTGGCGAAATCCGCCTCGCCGTGTGGGCTTTTCTGGGACCTCAGCCGGTGCCCTACGCACCAAGTCAATGATTTGCTCCGCCAAGTGCTGATCATATTCCGGCCCTAAATCACGATGCGCCTTAAGGATGGCAACGATATCGTCTCGATTAGGCGGAACGCCGGTGGGTTTAGACATGGCTTTGCTCCCGAATTTTTCTCCAGAATAGCACGCAGCCCGGTGGTGGTGTATATATTCCCTGAATATTTAACCGGGGTATTGGCGCATGGAAACGGCCATCGCAAGAGCGGCCAGCGCATTGTCTTTAGTGGCCGGGTATGTCTTTATCTGATAGACCGCTCGGTTCAGTTGCCAAGCCAGTTGGGTGTCGACGCCCTCCGAGGAGATGGTGACGACAATCTGCCCCTGGCCGCTTTTTGCCGGAAACGGTGCCGGGAGAAAATGGGTATGTAAATAGGCGGCGACGGCCTCGCTCTCTTCCATCGGAAGACCATCCTCAGCGCCCACCAACACCACCCATTGGCCCTCGTGCCAGGCGAGCACATCGTAGGCACCGGAGGCGCCAGCCTTGGCCACGATCTGACTGCCGATCGCGACATCCTCCCCCGACGTTGGATACCGAAGACCAGCGCGGCTAGAAACCGCCGCCACGGCCGCTCCCGCCTGTGGGTTGGTTTCATAGAGGGCGGTCCCAAATTGACTCACCGGTCCCGGTTTTGAGGTCAGCGTCACCTGAAACTGACTGACCAACCCGCCTGGCCCCGCCTCACCAATGCGCGGCTTGTAATGCATTACCTCTGACCCATCGGTCGGGAGAGGCACCCCCGTAGGCGCCCAGGCGACTAACGTTAAGGATTTAGGCAGATGGCTCATAGCCATGGTGACGATGCGGGGAAAGCCGTTGGTAGCGCTGAGGATGGGAGCCGATCCGTTCGACCCGTTGACCGGATCGGTCGTGGAATGCGGCGTGTAGCTTTGGGGCGTCGAGGTCGGCCGAGGATCCGTAGACATATGATGACGGTGCGGCTTGGGCCTGGGCTTTGAAAACCTCGCCTGATTGCCGCAGCCCGCCGCCAAAAGCCCCAGACACCCCGCCAAAACCACCAGCCGTCCCATCAACCGCGCCATGTATTCTCCTTCTCTAGCCGAACCGCATCCAATGGACACCGCCGTCCTCGGTTCGCCATAACACGCCTCGATACGACAAAACATATCCGATATCGGCATTGGTAAATCCCACGCTAACAGCCCGTCCCGAAAACGGCAAGGGCGAAATTTTCCGCCAGGCGTCCCCTGGCGCCCGTTGGCGCCAAAGATCGCCGGAAATAGCTACCCAGCGTGCCGATTCCCCCTGAAATGCGGTCCCAGCCGCCAATCCTTGCTGCCACAGTTGAGACGACGCCGTGGAGCTCGGCGACAAGGCCGAAGACTTTGCCTGGCTGGCCATTCTTTGGCCGAACTGCAGCGACGCGGGGGCCCAGCTGCGGCCGGCATCCGCACTGGTGAAGAGGCGTCCTCCTTTGGACACTTCCCATAGCCCCTTTTGCACCCAGAGGGTGCTCACCTTTCCTGTCAACCCTCGAATAGGGAATGACCGCCAGCCGCGGGACGTTTGCCAGAGAAGCTGGTCGTGGTTGTGCGCGTTGGTAGCGATGAGCGCCAACGGATGTCCAGGCGCCAAAACCGCCCAAAGGTCGACCCAGGAGCGCGATGCGGGGGGCAACGCCACCCGCGTCCATCGAGCACCCCCATTGCGGGTCTTTAAAAGTACCCATCGGCGACTTTCCGCCCGTGTTAACCACACGCCCTCATTCGGGGTGTAGAACTGAAGCCGTAACGGCGCATGGGGCAAAGCCATAACCTTGGCCATCACCGAAGACGCCGGAGAGTCACCTTTTAAGATGGCCTGGCGGCGGACCAAAAGTGATACCCACACCTCCCGGTGAGAGACAGCCATGGCTAGGATGCGTTCGGAAGGCATCTGACGGCTGGCAGCGGCACTGGAACTGGCGTGTTGGACTACGATGGTCTTCCCCCCATGGGGCGCAATCATGACCCCCAAAACCGCAGCGGCAGCCAAACCGACCATGCCTACCAGAATGCGATCCTTGCCGCGGCGCACCGGTGGCCGGTGCTCCTCAATCGAGCCGTCCCGTTCCGCTCGATTGATCGCCGCATCGACGACATCTCGGGGAAGGTGGAGGGCACCCGCCTTCCGGTGCCAATAGGCCCGTAATAGCTTTTCAGGATCCTCTGGCTGGCCGAGGTTCTTTTTCACCCGATACCCTCCCCCTTTGAACTCCCCTCATAGACCGACTTGAATCGCCGCCGGGCCCGAGACAGGCGAATACGGGCGGCCGTGGGACTAATCCCGAGGACCGCCGCCACCTCCTGACTGCTCAAGTCCAGAAAGTAGTAGAAGACCAGAACCTCCCGGTCACCTTCGGACAAGCGGGTGAGGGCGCGCGCCACGTCCAGTCGCACCTCAATCCCGATGTCGGAGTGATCCCCTGCCAACATCGTGTCGTCAAGCGAGACCGTTTTCGGCAGTGCCCGGCGAGCAAAATCCCGCACCGCATTTCGGGTCACCTGCCAAACCCAGGCATCCGTCGGTTCAAAGTCTTCGTGCTGAAAACACCATCGGGCGACGTGGTACAAAGCCTCTTGCGCTGCATCCTGGGCGGCTTCGTGGTCTCCCAGCAATGTAAACGCCAGACGGTAGACACGATCTTTGTATCGGAGCAACCAGGCCTCAACCACCTGCCGGCGTTCAGCCACGAATCGGGGGACCCCCTTTATACCTCATCGTGAAATCTAAACGCCTTTTTCAGGAAGAATGTTTCGCGGCTCGGAGGACGATTCGTGGAAAGACTCGGCACTGGACCGGTTGGCCGCTTGGCTGGGCAGGACGACCCGCTCACGCCACACTCGCACCGCCGCCACCCATGCGGCCACCAAAATCCCCGCCGCCGGTACGGCAAAGAGCGCTCCCCAAACACCTTGCCAGTCTGCGCCTATCATCAGGGCCAAGACGGACAAAACGGGGTGAAGCCCCACCTGCGAGCGAATGATGCGCGGACCAAGAATCTGAGATTCCAAGAGATGCACGGCAGCAAACAACACCGCCACCTCCGGCACCTGAACCAAAGGGTGGCCCACCAGCGCCATAATCAAGGGGACAATCGCGCCCAAAATGGGGCCTAAAAGCGGGATGAGTTCCATAACGCCGGCCAAAACCCCGATGAGGAGCGGATAGGGGAGTCCAATGGCCCATGAGCCCAGGCCAAAGGCACTACCGACAACGGCCGACAACAACAATTGCCCACGAACGTAGCCGCCCACCACGCGCGTGAGCGTATGCTCAACGGCCAGCAACAGGTCGCGATGCTGGACCGGCACTAAGCGTAACACGGCCAATTGCATGCGCTCGGCATCAAGAAGCCAGTAAATGGTGACAAACAGCACAATGGCCCCATCCACTAAGGCGCCGACCACGTTGGTGACGACATTGATGGTCTGGGACACAATAACAGAAGAAAGTTTGCCTGCGTTGGCCAAAATCTTACCTTCCAGGCTGGTTACATTGATATGGATATCATTATGGTTTAACCAGGCCAGAAGACCCGGAGCTAGCGTGGAGAGGTGCTGCACCGTTCCGGGCACTTTCTTGATTAAGGTCACCATTTGTCCGGTAATCACCGTGCCGAGAATCGTGCCACCCCCAACAATCACCAATACGGCACCAACCACCACCACCATGACGGCCCATGGCCGTCGCCAGCGGCTGGCTAGACGGTCCACCAAAGGACTCAAAGTAATCGTAAAGATGATAGCCAAAATGAGGATGAGGACCACCCGACCGAACCGAGCCAACAAAAACCCCAGGCCATAGAGAATGGCGGCCACACCAATAACGACCAGCACCAAGTCTCTCAATGCGGCCAAATTCCAGTGAAATTGTTTAGGATTTCGGAATGGCATGGCATCGCCTCTTTCTATTCATTGTATCCCGAATCCTCGCTTCTCAACAATCTGAAGATATTTCTGGGGTTTTCGCCTCGGTTCGGATGCTCTGGTCTCGTGAGGCGAGCGTGGGGTACAATGACGCTAAGGATATAGAGGAGGTCACCAGGCTGGACGCAGACTCCCGCCAAGCACGCCGCGGCATCGGAAAGCGCAGTATCGGACTGTCGGCGTCTCTCATTTTTATCGCCACCCTGATAAGCCGTGTGAGCGGGTTTGCCCGCGAAATCGTCATGGCCTTCTTTTTCGCGACTTCAAGGGCCACAGACTCTTGGCTCATGGCCTCGGCCCTGCCCAATCTCTTGTTCAGCACCATTAACGGCGCCATCTCGGTCACATTGGTGCCCATTCTCACCGACGGCGACGCCTCCTATTCGCCCCGATCCGTCGCTCGCTTCCTGAACGAAGTATTCACGCTGACGGTGGTGGTGGCCTTGGGGCTGGTGGCCATCGGGGAAATTTTCGCACCCGTGATTGTCCATCTCATGGCGCCGGGATTTTCCGGACACCCCCATGAGCTCCGAGAGACCATCGACATGACCCGTATCATGGTGCCCACCATTCTCTTTTGGGGCATTGCTGGATTGGTCGTGGGAATCCTTCAAGAGCGCGAAGAATTCTTTGCTCCCGCCCTGTCGCCCGTGGCCGTCAATGTGGTGCGCATTCTGACCATCATTCTCATCGGCCACTATCTCATGCACAATAATATTAAGGGCGTCGCCATCGGATTCACCCTGGCGGTGGTCTCCCAACTTCTCGTCACCGTGCCGGTAATGAAGCGACTGGGGACGAGCCTTCACTTTCGTTGGCACTTCAGCCATCCTTTGTTGAGGCGCATGATCCGCATGGCTGGCCCCTTTTTTCTTACCTCCTCGGTGGGAAGCGTCGGGGTGATTGTGGACCGCATTCTGGCGTCGGAACTGGTGGTCGGAAGCATTGCCGCCCTGAACTATGCCTTCGTGCTGGTCCAAATTCCCGTAGGACTTTTGGTCTCATCGTTGGCCCAACCCATCTACACGCGCCTCTCCCATCATCATAGCTTTCACGAGGATGAGACCTTCCGGGAGCTGGCCATGCAAGGATTTCGGCTGGTGCTGGTGGTGATTGTGCCCATTACCATCTGGTTTTTGGTCCTAAACGTGCCGATCCTGCGCCTGCTCTACCAACACGGCCATTTCCATGGGCGCTCGACCGCCCTCACCTCAGGCGTACTGTTCTATTTCTCGGTGGGACTTCCCGGATTTAGTCTCTCCTTTTATCTCCAGCGGCTCTTTTTCGCGACCAAGGATACCCGCTCCCCGTCACGCTTTTCGGTTATCACCATCATCGTCAATATTGTCGGCGACCTCATCTTGGTGCGCTATATGAAGGTTGACGGGTTGGCACTGGCTACCGGCCTTGCCAGTTGGGTCAACGCCAGCCTGTTAGCCTATAAGGCGCTGAAGCCCCGCTACAACCGAACGCTTAACATGGGCCGCACTCTCTTTACCTTAAGCGTGGCCGGCCTTGGCATGTTGGCCGTATCGCTCGGATTGTCGCACCTGCTCCACATGTCCACCCAAGCGGACATTGTACCGCTTACCTTGTCTCTCGTCCTAATCGCCGTGGTTTCCTGTGCCGTCTACCTGCTGTTGCTGCTCTGTTTACGCTATCCGGACATGGGTTACATTCTCTCCCGGCTAAGCCGCGGCCGCATCAGTTGGCCTCGGTAATTTCTGGCACTATTAAACGCTTTCCTGTGGTACCATACAGGCAGGAGGGATCGCTATGGGTAGCTCACCGGTCAGTCGGCCGCTAGTGATTGTCACCAACCGCGAGCCCTATGTGGATGAAAAGACCAAGAATGGAATCCGGGTGGTACAAAAGGCCGGGGGCGTCGTCTCGGCCTTAGATCCCATGTTGCGCGAAACCGGAGGAGACTGGGTGGCATGGGGGAGCGGCAGTGCCGATCGCCTAACGGCACCAGGCGGGGTCAGACCCGTACCGCCAAAAAATCCCCGGTATCGCCTCCATCGCATTTATCTATCGAAGGATGAAATATCCGGCTTTTATAATCGTTTCTCCAATCAGGGACTATGGCCGCTCTGCCACATGCTCATTGAGCGAGTACAATTTTCCCGCCAAGCCTTTTCGGTCTATCGTGGCGTGAACGCCAAATTTGCGCGCAAGGTTGCCCGGGAAAGCCAAACGGGATCCCTAATTTTTTCCCACGACTATCAATTGGCGCTTTTCCCGAGTCTGCTTCGGCAACTGCGTCCCGATGTCGCCATTGCCCACTTTTGGCACATCCCCTGGCCAGCATTCACCGTCTACCGACTCTGCCCCCAATATCAGGAGATTTTGCGGGGCCTTTTGGGGGCGGACGTGCTGGGATTTCAAACCGAAGACGACGTCGACGCTTTCCTGACGGCCGTCAGCCGAACCTTCCGCCATGCGCGCGTGCATCGGTCGGAGCATCGCATCGAGTGGCAAGGGCGAGCCATTGAAGTCCGCGCCTTTCCCATTTCGGTGGACATTGATGCGATTGAGGAGCTCGTACGGACGCCCCGCATTGAGCGTCTCCAAGAAGGTATTCGTCGCCACTTGGCAAAAACCGGCTGCACGCTTGGCGTATCGGTGGACCGGGCGGATTATACCAAAGGAATCATCCCCCGTCTGGAAGCGCTGGAGGAATTTTTCACCCGTTATCCCCACCGCCGCGGTCAGGTCAACTTTTTGCAGGTCGTGGTTCCCACCCGCTCTGAAGTGCAAGCGTATCGCACCCTGTATCGCCAAGTGGAGGAGACTACCCGACGTATCAACGAGAAATTCGGCCAAGATGGCTGGATGCCGGTAACCACCATTCGCCGCGCCCTGGATCGCCCGCGGGTCATGGCCTTATTTCGGGCGGCCGATTTTGCCATTATTTCCTCGTTATTTGACGGAATGAATCTGGTGGCCAAGGAGTATGTGTCCGCCCAGGTGGACAAAAAAGGGGTCTTGC
>DAHWKG010000058.1:0-4368 GCA_027343765.1 Sulfobacillus sp. | reverse complement strand
CGGGTACGATTTGGGATCGCCCTGAGGTGGTCGCGTGGTTTGCTCAGTTCCCGGTGTGGGATTATAGCCTCGCGAATGCAGCTTATCGCCGCCGGCAGGCCTGGCCAGAGCATTGGTATACCCTGCCCATCGGCTATACTCCCCGATGGACCCGGATTCACCGACCGGACCCTTCCGATCGAGAAATACTGTTTTACGGGTCGCTGACCGATCGCCGCCTCGTGGCCCTCGACATCCTGGAGCGAGACGGGCTCAGCGTGCAAACGCTGTTTGGCGGTACATATTCGGTAAACCCGGTTTTTGGTCAAGGAAATTAGGCGACTAACTCGGCGATGAAAATTGGGGGCTGGATACTTTTTGGGATTTCTGCTAGAGTGGTGCCATGAAAACTTTGGTGAGGGATCTCGTTCTCCCGGAAACACTCCGGGAATGTCATGAAGCCATTCGGAAGTTGACCCTCGATCTAAACACCAGCCAAACACGGGTGGTCGACTTAGAGGGCAAGAATCGGGCGCTCACAGAGAAGGTGCGCGACCTGATGCACCGCCTTTTTGGGCGAAAATCCGAACGCCAGACCTTCAGTGATCCCGCAGAGGCACCAGAGGCGACCCCGAACATTTCGACGTCGGCAGATCCGTCTGCTACGCCGGCGATGGAGGATGAATCCGCGTCGGCACCGTCGGTGCCGAGCCACGCTTCAAAGCCTGGCGCGTCCCCATCGTCCTCGCCGCGCCGGCGGGGACAACAATCGGGTGCCCCCGGGCATGGGCGCCGCCGCCACCTGCAGTTGCCTGAACGCACCGTCTACCACGACGTGCCTATCGAGGGGCAACAGTGCTCCCTGTGTGGAGCATGGTATAGCGAGGCGGGCGTCGAAGAGGCCGAGCAAATCGATTGGCAAGTCCGTGTCGAGCGCGTGGTCATTCGACGGCAGCGCTATCGCAAAACGTGCGACTGTCGGCCGGAAGAACCTCGATCGCTCGTCGCACCGCCCCCGCCGACCCTGATTCCGAAGGGAGTGCTGACGGTGCCGGCGGTCGTCACCTTGGTGTTGATGAAGTTCTTATGGGGGATGCCTCTCCATCGAATCGTCCGTCTACTCGCCTATCAAGGGTGCGCGATTTCCCCCGGGACGCTGGTCGGCGTCCTCAAGCGGCTCGCGCCGCTCTTGGAGCCGCTCGACCAAGCCATTCGCGCCCACAATCGCGACGAGCCGCAGTTGCATGCCGACGAAAGTCGCTGGCAGGTCTGGAGCGACACGACCGCGACGAGGGGGAATCGATGGTGGCTGTGGGTCTTTGGTGGGCGGGAGACGACCGTGTTTCTGCTTGATCCGTCCCGCAGTGCCCGGGTGCCACGCAGTTATCTGCAGTTAAGGGAAGAAGCCGAGCCGACGTCGTCCTACGGACGCCAGAAGACCCTCATCACCGACCATTACATTGTGTATCGAATCCTCGGCGCTGGCATCCGCAACGCCTGGTGCTGGGCCCATATTCGACGAAAATTTGTGGAGGCGGCACGGAGTGTTCCTGCGCTCGACCCGTGGAGTGGGCGTTGGGTTGAGCGTATTGCCGAATTATACCGGCGGCATGGCCGCCGGGCAGATGCCCCCGCCGACACGGCG
Source organism: Sulfobacillus sp. (assembly GCA_027343765.1). Taxonomy (GTDB): domain Bacteria; phylum Bacillota; class Sulfobacillia; order Sulfobacillales; family Sulfobacillaceae; genus Sulfobacillus_B. The sequence goes on along the minus strand of DAHWKG010000058.1, from coordinate 2,744 downwards.
GAATGGCAAGCGGCCCATGAGGCTTTGCGGACTTGGGTGATCGAATTGGAACGCACTTGGCGGAAAGAGTTAGCCGACCCCAACGTGGATCCGCGCGGAGCGAAGGTGTTGCACACGGTTGAACGTCAATGGGAAGGCCTGATCGTATTTCTTGACGACTCGCGAATTCCTCTCGATAATAATGCCGCGGAGCGATGGCTCCGGACCCCCGTGGTCGGTCGCAAGAACTATTACGGAAGCCGATCGCAATGGAGCGGGGAACTGGCGGCGAGGTGTTGGACCTTCTGGGCCACCGCGGCCCAGAACGATCTCAATCCCCAAGCGTATCTCACTGCCTATCTCCAGGCATGCGCCGAACAGGGCGGAACGCCTCTCGGCAGCGAGGCCATCCAACGCTTTCTCCCCTGGGCTCTCTCGGCGTCCGACCGAGCCGCATGGGCAGCCCCCGGGACCTGGGCAAGCTGATGCAATATGGAGGCCATGTGTTTACCGATCAGGAGATGGACACGGTGCGACGGCTGGCGGCAGACCGTGAGCGGTGTCCGACCCGCGCCGCGCTGGCACGAGCCTTCTGCACGGCCTTCCACTGGCGGAAGGCGGATGGAGGCCTGAAGATCATGTCGGCCAAAATTGCCCTGCAACGGATGGAACAACAGGGGTTCATCGTCTTGCCCTTGCCAACCCATCCTTTGTGGGCGGGCCCTCACGTCGTTCCCACGATCACGCCTGCGACCGATCCAGGGCGTCTCTGGATGGGCTCGCGTCACGACCTCCCCGACCTACAGCTCACGGCGATCCGGACGCCGACGGCGTCCCGGTTATGGAATGAGTACATCGCGAGATATCACTATCTCGGCTATACTCCCTTGGCTGGCGCTCAATTGCGCTATTTTATCGAGAGTGCGGGCCAGATTCTCGGCGTGTTCGGAGTCAATTCCGCGGCGTGGAAGATTGCCCCCCGCGACGACTGGATTGGCTGGACGGCCGCACAACGCACGGCGCGGTTACCGTTGGTGGTGAATAATGCCCGTTTTTTGATTTTACCGTGGATCCAAATCCGCTATCTGGCCTCCAGCGCCCTCGCACTCCTCGCGCGCCAACTGCCCGGAGATTGGGAGCGTCGGTATGGGAGTCGCCCGGTCTTGATGGAGACCTTTGTCGAACGGGATCGCTTTCGGGGTACCAGTTACCAAGCCGCAAACTGGACCGCGGTGGGAGAAACTCAGGGACGCGGGAAAACCGATCGTCATCATCAACACGGGAAGCCGATCAAAACCATTTGGGTATACCCCTTGCACCAAGGCTTTCGCGCCGTTTTAACGGCGCCACTAAAGACGGACTAACGGTCTGCGCCCCAACCTGCGTTAGCGAACCTTTACCTTGGTGGCTGAGTGCGTCGTCTGGCGCTTGGATTCTTGCTCCAAGACCTGATCAGCGATCACGCGCACCAGAACTTGGAGCGCCAGATTCTGAGCCTCCAAGTCCGCCACCCGTGGCTGGCTGGCCCCCAACTCCGCTCTCAATTGTTGAATACGTGCGTGACATTCTGCCAACGTATCCGGTAGGATGAGTTCCTTGGCTGATCTGTTCATAGGCTTACTCTACCAGGAACTGCTCCTTGCATCCAGGCCCAATTTTCCTGGCCGTTTTTGGCGCGATTTTATTGGGTAAAAGCCGGGTTTACCGAATATGTACCGAGGAACCACGATCGTTCGCAAGTGTCCCATGCCACTGCCATGATTCGACAATGCCGAGCAGACTCATCAAAAGTGCGGATGAGCCATTTCTTGTTGACAAAATACATTTTTGGTTCCCATGCTACACAAACCCCGTTGGCTGCGCTTTGTTCCCCATTCCAATAGGCTCCGTCCGCGACGAGCACGATGGGGCGACAGGCGGGGTCCTCCAACCCGGCCAATACCGCGTGAGCGTACCACCGGACCTGGAGTTCGCGTGAGGCTCAAATCCCATGCCATCGTCCACGGGGCCGTCGGAGGATTTCGCATCCTCATCGTCCTCCGCGAGGGGGGACGGTTCGAAACGAGCCCATACGCCCACGTTTCTCTCATACCCTCCCTGATGGCCGTCCCGGCTTTGTTTCGTATGCACCATAGCCCCATCCAACGCGATGAAGAGCGTGCGGCGACCCGGTGCCGACGGCACCGCTGGGGCTTCTGGCATCGCCATCGGCTCCTTCCATTTGGTCCACGATCCCATGCTTTCGGTCACCCGGCGGACCAGTTCGCCATCGATCACCCAGCCCAGCGTTAGCGCCACCACATCGGGCACCTGATCAAAGGGCAACTCAATGGCCCACCCGCCAGGATGGCTCGGAGTTTCGGGGAGGCCTGCCCGGAACCTCATTTTAACCCCCGGTCCTAGGGGGCTTCGCTCCCGTGGCCTTGCGGGCACACCCAATAAGAGCGATCTCCGTCGTCATCGCTGAAAATCCCGAGGATCCGACGGGCACGGCGGCGGTCGACCTGCTGTAAGGGGCTGCTCATTCCCGACAGACGCCCAAGCACTCCGAGAGCGGAATCTCCATGAGCGCTTCCGTAATGGGGTGACCAATGCGCGGCATCGAACGATGAGCCGCCCGGGCTTTCCGCATGAAGCGCATTGTGGTTGTTCCGCAACGACGAGCGCCGTCGAACGGTCCGAGCCCAACGTGGCGTAAAGGACGATGCCAGGTTCGGCCCGCCTCGAGGATCGGGTGGGATCCGCACCGAGGCCGCAGCTAGCGT
>DAHWKG010000050.1:0-10720 GCA_027343765.1 Sulfobacillus sp. | reverse complement strand
GCCGAGACAAATGCCGATTGGCGTTCCGCAATACCCGTGTCGGAGAGCTCCCGGAGCATCCAGTTGCTGAGTAAAAGCGCGAGACAATCGACAATGACAATGGTCGGCGTCGTGAGAGAGCCAAGAATGCGGGCCGGATCGTCGGGCTCCTCCATCGTGGACCAGTGGGTGGGACGCGCGTACTTGTGGCGAGCGATACGGTCGGCCATTTCCGGGTCGCCGGCTGTCGCGGTGGCCACGTAGACCACGGGAAGCCCGTTCTTCTCGGAGCACTGGTGTGCCCGATCCTGGGCATAGGAACTTTTCCCGCTCCGTGCGCCGCCGGTAATAAAAAAGAGCGCCATGCGATAATTCCTTCCGCTGATCAGTCTTCGGCTTCATGCTAGGGAAGCCGGGTGGGCTTGTCAATGAGGCGTTCCCGCGCCCATGCGTTTAAAAAAGGCAGAGCCTGTGCGATGCTTTGAACCTGAAGGGTACTTGGCCCAGGGAAATATCCGCGGGGACTCACGTGGACGGTGGTCCAACCAGCGGCCTCGGCGGGGGCAATGTCGTTTAAATAATTATCGCCCACGCTGACTGTGCGGGAAGGATCGGGGATGTCCTTCCAAAGACGCTCTGCAAAATTCAGGAGTCCTTCGGGTTTTCCCACCTCCGTCGCCAGGTGATGAAACCAACCGGTTAAATGCAGTCGGTCTAGTAGCGGCACGGCCACCTCCTCGGGGCTATTGGTTGCGCACGCCAAGGTGAGCCGATCGTGCCAGATTTTTAGGAACTCTCTCAGAGTTTCCGGAACAATAAGCGCCTCGGCAGTGCTTATCATGTGCTCGCGGGTCTTCTGGAAGGCCCGCATCCACTGGGAATCCTCCACAATGAATGGGGTGGCCAGTTGTACCACCGCCTCCCAGTTGTCGCCTGCGACAACGCCGGGCTCTCCGCGAAGATGAGCGTCTACCTCTTTTAGGTAGCGGATTTTATCCGAAGCATCCATGTAACGGGCAATATATTCCGCATACCAACGATAGGGGGCATCTCCGCTATAGAGAGTGCCGTCTAAATCAAAAATAATCAGCGCGCGCATGAGTCCACCGTCCTAACATGGAAGTCTCCGGTATTTTGCAGAGAGATGTCAAGCTCCTATCCTACGCGGTCGGTATCCCGGGAGTCCTCCCGTATCGTGGCCCTTCTACTGGAAATTTTCGAATAGGGTGGCGCTATCCTTCGGAACAGTGAATAATGAGGGCAGTGCCCTTTGGCACATTCTCGCCTGTCTGCCAAGGAGGGGTTTCGGAAACCCTGGTCTTTGGCGGAAGAGAATGGTTTTTGGCCCTGATAAGGAGGTCCATGGATTCGCGTCCGTGGACTGTGATGGAAAACGGTTGGCAAGTATCGGATGAAAGGCGCGGCTGCCTTTCATCAACCAAGTGAGGGAAATTAATGGCGGACATTCAGTTGCAACAGGTATCCAAACGGTTCACGCCCACGAGCTATGCGGTGAAAGACGTTAACCTGAACATTGAGGATAAAGAGTTCCTGGTTCTTTTAGGCCCGTCGGGATGTGGGAAGACCACCACCTTGCGCATGGTGGCGGGACTGGAAGAGGTCTCCGAAGGACACATTGTCATCGGCGGCCATGACGTCACCAATGTTCCCCCTAAAGATCGCGACATCGCGATGGTGTTTCAGAACTATGCGTTATACCCTCATATGACCGTATACGAGAATATGTCGTTCGGGTTAAAGCTTCGCAAGATGCCAAAAGCGGACATCGACAAAAGGGTGCGGGAGGCGGCTGAGATCCTAGGGCTGACCCCATACTTGGCCCGTCGGCCCAAGGAGTTGTCAGGAGGGCAGCGCCAACGGGTGGCCTTGGGACGCGCCATTGTGCGTGAGCCGAAAGCCTTCTTAATGGACGAGCCGTTATCCAACCTCGATGCCAAACTCCGCACCCAGACACGGGTGGAGTTAAAGCGTTTGCACCAACGCTTGGGCGCCACCATCGTATACGTGACCCACGATCAAACCGAAGCGATGACCATGGGAACCCGGATTGTTGTCATGAAGGATGGTGTGGTGCAGCAGGTCGATACCCCGGAAGGCATCTATCACCGACCGGCCAACCAGTTTGTTGGCACCTTCGTCGGAACCCCGGCCATGAATCTTCTGGCGGCCGAACTGTCCCGTCAAGGGACGGCGTTTATTGCCCACATCGAAGAGCAAACGTTGGAACTGCCGCAGCAGTTGGCGGGACCCCTAGAGACGTTATCGCAACCCCAGGTCACGATTGGGGTCCGCCCTGAGGATGTGAGGCTCGTTCAGCCGGACGAGCCGGGTTCCTTAAAGGCGGTGGTGCGGCTGGTGGAGGCGATGGGGCACGAACAGTTGGTGTATCTCGCCGTCGGCTCTAAGGACGTGGTTGCTCGCACGGACAACGCATGGAATGGACAGAGCGGAGATGCGGTGGGAATGCGCTTTGAGACGTCACACCTACACCTCTTTGACCCAGTAACGGAACAATCCTTGTTGCATTAAAGAACGAAAAAGGCGTCCCCGCGTATATCGGGGCGCCTTTTTTAATCCCGGTCACGCCGGGTTTAAAGCACGGGTCAGTTGACGTATCGATCGCTGGGAATTACCTGATAGGGTGAGTTCAGTACCTGCTCGGCTGAGCGGAGCGTGTTGGGCACATAGTCTTGAGGCACAATGACATAGTTCAGGTGCCAGATAGGGCTATATTGCGGCATTCCGGGAATGGAGTCATAGATGTTTAACTGTAGCGGAACCAGGTGCGGCTCTTCCTCTTCGCCCACGCCATAGACGATGACGTATTCTTCTGCCGTCTTGGTTTCCTCGGGGTTGATGGGTAAGGGAATGTTGGGACCGATGGCCCAATACTTCTTACCATTGAACCAGGCGGTCTCAATAACTTGGTGCATGGGGTTGTTGTAATCGAGTTGCTCGGTGAGTTCAGAGGTCGAGACACAGCGCACGCCCATAGCATAGTAGACGGCTAAATCAACCGTTGCGTTTATCGGCTTAATGCCTTCCCATTGCTTGAACATCTCAACCGCGCTGGCGGTAAGCGGGCCAAAAATGCCGTCAATGGGGCCAAATTCATAGCCATAGCCGGCGAGCGCAATTTGAATGGCTTTGACGTTGTCCCCTTGGGTGTAGGGATGGGTCAATGTGACGGTGGTGCATGTGAGGGCATCTGACACGGGGCATCTCCTTTCCTGAGCACTAGAGAATGGGACGGACAAAGTACTGTCCGGTGTGTACGATTGGGTAATTGGACAAGAGTACGTCTTGCTGAGATTTCAGATGGTTAGGGCGGTAGTCTTGGGGAACAAATACCCACACCTCTTCACAAATGGGTTGATAGTGGTAACTTCCGGGAATGAGACTCATTACCGGATATTGATCGGACACGAAGGCGCCAGGCGAGCTTGGCGTACCGTATCGGAAGAGATATTCTTCTACCGAAACTTGTGGCGGGTCAATAAACACCACGCCGTAGTCGGTGGCGAGCTGGAAGTACATTTCGTACCGGTACCAAACCGTCTCCACCGGGCGGTTGAGGGGGTTGGAGTAGTTTAACTGCTCTGTAAACTGCGCGCCCACGCGATAAATGGGACCGGTTGTAGGCAAGCGGAGCCCTCCTTCCTTGTTTGGGCCAAATAGTCTAACAGGCGCTTATGCCCCGTCATGGATACCAATATGCGGCGCCATTGGAAGTGGTTCCAAATACTGGACTCAGGGAAGCCATCGGTTGACACTGGAAAGAGAATGCATGCGTAAAGGGCGGGATGTCGTGATTACGTTGAAAGACCTGCAGGCGGCTATCAAAAGCGTGGATTATCAGCCGGGGCAAGAGCTTCGGTATCTGGCTAAATTGATGGAAGAGGTGGGGGAAGTCGCCCGGGCACTACGACAGCCGCTTATCTGGTCGGGGCCCGACATGAGCATCAAGGGCACGTTAGATGAGGAATTGGTCGATGTCCTGTACTATGTGGCAGCGTTAGCCAATCTCTATGGGATTGATTTAGAGAAAGCCACGGCAGCCAAAGATGCCCTCAATGCGGTGCGCTATCGACGAGACCCGCTATTTACCGAAGCCAACGATTAAGGTTTGGCCTCGGACAGCAATACGGGGGCCAACACCATGGCCCAGCGGTGAAAACTAGGTAGGTAGCGGATAAAAAGTTGCCCTAAGTTCGGCACGAATAGGGTGCGGGCCGCCGGTCCGGTGGCCTTGGTAATGACTAACGCCGCGCCCTTCAAGCAATCGGCATGGGTCGCGGCAACCGTGAGTCCTGGTTCCTCGGAGAGTACGAACTCTTCGAGGGATGTGAGCACCCGTCGGCCGACCGCCAATATTGATTCGCCGCCGGGTGGCGGATAGGCTTCGGGATCGCGCCGCCATGCCTCGAAGGCGTCGCTATGGGCCGATTCGAGATCTTTCAAACGTTCTCCGTCCCACAGTCCCAGGTTTACCTCGGCGAGGTCGGGAAGAATGCGGGGCGTTTGTCCTAGCATGTCGGCGAGCGGTTGGATGGTTTCGCGAGCCCGATTTAGGGGACTCGTGACCACCTGTTGAATGGGAACCCCCTGCAACTGTTGGGCGAGATAACCGGCCTGTTGACGCCCTTTCTCAGTCAGATGCGGATCCCAAGCATGATAGGCGAAGCGCCCCTGGGCGTTGGCCTCGCTTTCGCCGTGGCGCACCAATAAGACGTCGTACACTTGCGCCAAATGAGAATTCCTCCCCGACCGCATCGTTAACTTCTCTATATTACTCGTTTTCCCAGGCGAATGCGAATGCGTGTCCTCTTGTCATTTTATGCCGATTTACCAATTAAGTGGATCGACCTCCCGTGTGGAGTGTCGGTGTTCGCCTGCATAGGATGAGACAGCATCACGTTGGTCACTACCTGAGCCAAAATGGGCGTTGCCCATACGGGGGACCCAATATTCCGGGGCGTACCTAGGAGAGCACTTTCCGCTCTAGCCCGTCAGCTGACCCCGTCGGCTTGGAAAGCACCGTCCCCGCACGGGGACGATGGAGGGGTGAAGTCATGGGATATCTCGTACAGGGAACCGAGGACGACTTAGATAGAGATGCGGCCGTATTGGTCCCGCCGAAGCCCGAGCGCAGTCATCTTTGGGTGCCGTGGCTGGTCGCCGTCATCTTAGTAGTCTTATGGTGGCTAATTACGGCACTTCAACTCTTTCCGCCAGTCATTTTGCCCTCGCCGGGCAGTGTGGTGCATCAACTGATTGTGACAGCCACGGTGGGTTACAGCGGGTCGACATTAGCGGCCGATATTGGTGCCAGCGTCGGCCGTATCACCGCCGGCTTCGTGGCGGCGGTGATTGTCGGCGTCCCGATCGGATTCTGGATGGCCTCTAGCCGGCTGGTTTTTTCTGCCGTGGACCCGCTCTTGCAGTTTTTGCGGCCCATACCCCCGCTTGCGTACATTCCCGTCATGGTGGCTTGGTTTGGAACTGGGGAACTGGGCAAAACCATTCTCATTTTCTTTTGCACCATTCCCATTATCATCATTAGCGCCATTTCCGGGGTCAAGAATGTCCAGGAAACACGGCTACGCGTGGCCCAGGTCTTCGGGGCTACACCGTTTCAACAATTCCGCTATGTGGTGCTGCCCTCGGCCCTGCCCGAAATTTTCACCGGCATGCGGGTGGGCATAGGCGTGGCCTGGACCTGCTTGGTGGCGGCGGAGATGATCGCGGCACAATCGGGTCTGGGGTCCATGATTGAGACGGCAGGTGGTGAACTGCAACTTTCCGTGGTTTTTGTGGGGATTGTGTTCATCGGCTTAATTGGCTATCTCATGGAGCTCATAATCCGGACCATCGAGCACCGAATGGTGCCGTGGAAGGGTAAAGCCTGAGGAACAAGGAGGATAACCATGACGAAAACGCGGGGAGCTGCCCTCGCTGTAGCACTGGGCGCCTCGATGCTCTTGTCCGCTTGCGGATCGGGTGGTGGGAAGACCGCCAGTTCAGGATTTCAGGGCACCGTGACGATTGGCTATGAAAATGCCCCCGATCCCGAGTCCGTGGCCATTGCTCAAAAGGACTTTCAAAAAGAGCTCAAAGTGCCCGTCCGCATGGAGTACTTTCAAAGCGGTCCGTCGGCCTTAACCGCTTTGGCGTCGGGCAAGCTGGACTTCATGACTACGCTCGGTAACCCTCCGACCGCTGCTGCCATTGCCCGCGGGGTGCCATTGAAGGTTATCTGGGCGATGGAACGTTATACCAGCGGTGAAGGACTGGTGGTCAAGAAATCTAGCGGCATCCGCTCGCTGAAGCAACTCGAGGGGAAGCGGGTGGCGCTTGTGAAGGGGTCGACCTCGCCGTTCGAGCTGGAAACGGCGCTAAAGCTTCACCATCTACCGGTGAACGGGGTGACGGAGATTAACATGTCGCCTACGGAAATGGTTTCCGCCTGGAAGACTAACCAGATTCAGGCCGCCTACGTGTGGGTGCCCTTTGACACGGAAATGGAGCAGGATGGCGGCACTCTCCTAATGGTGGACCAAAATGTCTATCGGGAAGCGCCCATTTTCAATCTCGCGGTCGTGAACGCCAATTGGGCCAAGGCCCATCCTGGTCTGGTGGAGGACTTCGTGCGGGCGGAAGAAGCCGGCGTTCAGCTCTATCAACAGGATCCAAGCCAGGCATATCAGGACATGGCCAAAATCAATGGCATCAGCGTCGCTTCCGCAAGGTCGCAGACACGGGGATTTAGCTTTAGTACGTTGAGTTCCCAGACAACGGCCAACTGGTTGGGTTCGGGTTCAGGAGTGGCCCATTCGCTGGTGACCAAGTCGCTGACATCAGCCGCAAAGTGGCTCAAGTCCAGCGGACAAATCAGTGCGGTGCCTCCCAACATGGCCCATTATGTTGATCCTCAGTACGTCGAGGCCGTGCAGAGGTCGTCGAAGAAATGATCTCTTTAGAAGCGGTCACCAAGGCCTTCTTCACCCGATCGGCAAGTGAACCTGTCGTGGCGGTGAAGGAGGTTAACCTGGGGATTTCCGACGGTGAGTTTCTGTCCATCGTTGGTCCGAGCGGCTGCGGAAAAACCACGCTATTAAACATGGTAGCGGGATTCGAAGCGCCCACGCGCGGACAGGTGTTGTTGGATGGCGCGCCCATCGTCCACCCCGGCCCGGAGCGAGCGGTGGTGTTTCAGCAACCTTCGCTGTTGCCTTGGATGACGGTCGCGGAGAACATTGCCTTCGGTGTGATGTTGAGCGCGGGACCGAAGGGGATCGATCAGGAGAGGCTTCGTGACATGATTGGGGTGATGGGGCTCCAGGGTTTCGAGGCTCATCGCCCTTATCAATTGTCGGGGGGCATGCAGCAGCGGGTGGCAATCGCCCGCGCCTTGATGACCGATCCCCGCATTTTGCTGATGGATGAGCCGTTCGGTGCGTTAGATGCGCAAACCCGAAGCGACATGCAACGATTTTTGCTGAATTTGTGGAAGGTGAATCGGCCCACGGTCCTATTTGTCACCCACGACGTCGAGGAGGCGGTGTTGCTGGGCGATCGCGTGGTGGTGATGACGGCCCGCCCCGGAGAAGTGGCACGAGATTTGCCCGTGGGCCTCCCCCGGCCTCGGCAGTGGGACCAAGTATTGTCCCCGGAGTTCAACGAGTATAAGCGCCAGATTCTGGCCGTTCTGCGTCCTAGTATCTAATCTGGTTGGCGAATCCGCCAAAAAGCGTTAAGGTAGGGACGAGGTGGGCTCCATGACGCTCGCGGCTGATATTTTCGACCGCGTATTCCTTCTCATTCGAGACTTCGAACGCAATTTTCGCGAGCAAGGGGATGCGGAACTGTCGACCACGCAATATCAGGCCCTCGCCATTTTGGCGGAGGCGGAACCGGTCACGGCCATGGCCATGGCCGGCCTTTTGCGGATCGCCGGGCCGACCGCAACCCGTACCTTGGATTCCCTGGAACGGCGGGAGCTGGTGGTGAAAGAACGGGACCCACAAGACAGGCGAGTTGTCTGGCTTCGAATCACCGAGGCAGGCCGGTCGGCCTTAGCCCAGCAAATGGAACGGCAGCGGCTGTGGATGGAACACATATTGGATCCCCTGACGGACGCGGATCGGGCTCACTTACACGACATACTTGAGAAGCTCGGGCTGTGATGGCGAAATACCCGATTGGGCTCATCATCAATCCTATGGCGGGGCGCGACATCCGGCGATTGGTGGCCTATGCTTCATTGCAGTCCGGGCCAGAGAAGGCCCTCGTGGCTAAACGAATTATGGCTGGCATGGCGGCCGTCACAGACGTGGAAGTGCTGCTTCCGGATGACCGCGCCGGATTTTTTGCGTGGCTCAAGGAAGAGACGGCCAATACACTGCCGGTGCGTTTGGTTAGCCGACCTATCGGCGAGGAAGATTCCACCACGCTCTGGGTGCGTATGCTTGTCGAGGCTGGGGCCCGGGCGTTGGTGGTGGTGGGCGGCGACGGCACTCAACGGAATGTCGCCGAGGCGGCGCCCTCGATTCCGGTCTTGCCAATTGCGGGCGGCACTAACAACGTGGCCTGCTATGTAGGCGATCAGACGGCCGGGGGCTATGCTGTGGCCCGGTACCTGGCGGACGGGCTCGACCCCCGTGAAGTGGGCACCCGGGCCAAGATTCTGCATGTGGGCCTCCCCGGCGGCCGAGAGGCGCTGGCGCTCATTGACGTGGCGCTCACCCGTCAGAATTATACGGGGGCCATGGCCATCTGGAACCCCGACGATGTGGTGGCCCTGGTTCTGACTGTGGCTGACCCTATTCGGCCGGGCCTTTCGAACGTGGGGGGCTTTCACCATCATTTAACCCAGCAAGAGGCCGGGGGGCTCCATCTCACTATGGGACCGGGAGGAGCCGCCATCCCCGCCGTCTTGGCCCCGGGATTAGTGGCCACCTTTCCGGTGGCCTCTATCGACCGCGTGGCGTTTGATCAACCCCTATGGCTTAGAGCGGACCAGGATGGGGGCACGTTGTCCCTGGACGGGGAACGGACGCTCGTGCTAAGGCCTCATGAAGAGGCCCAGGTGCGCATCCGCCGCGATGGCCCCTTCGTACTCGATCCCTTGCGAATTCTTTCCCGAGGTCAGGCATAATTTGTCCCGCTCCCTCTATCTATAGACGAGGAGGGGGTTTGATGAGCAGGAAAGAGACAATGCCTCAGGTCACGCCGGAGCTGGCCCAAGCCGTCACGCAGCTGGGCCATTTGCGACGGCAAATTCGCGATCTGGAAACGGAAGAGAATCTTCTCAGAGAACAGATTTTAGGGGTGGTCGAACGTTGGCCACGAGAGGCCTTTCCCCTTCGCGTGGGGGCTTTCGAGGTGCGACTGGGCGAACGCAAGGGGCGGATTGACCAGGTGGCCTCTCTTACTATCTTGGAGCGCGAGCGGCTACTTTCCGAAATTCCTTTGGAGCCCGTTATTATAAGCGAGGATGGGGTCGATCACTTGCGGCGCGCCCTGGTCAAGCTGGACATGCCCCCTGAGACCCGAGAGGCCTTGGTTCAAGCCTACAAGGCGGCAATCGAGTGGAAGCCGGAGATTTCCCACGAGGTTTTAGGACGTCTCTCTGACGAAGCCCGACTCACGCCCGACGAATATAGGGCCTGCTTTAAAGAGGGGAGGCCCACGGTGACGACATTGACGGTACGGTAATCGGGTAACGGCCGCGATTGGCCTCGATAATGGCGCGATATACGGCCGCACTAGGCCTTAAGCTTCGCTTCAGAGTGTCGTAGTCTACGTCGATGAGGCCGAAGCGGGGACGATATCCTTCCGCCCATTCGAAGTTGTCGAGCGCCGACCAATAGAAGTAGCCGCGAATATCCAATCCCTCCTGTTGAGCTGTGGCCACCGCCGTCAGGTGATCGCGAATAAAGGTGCTGCGCTCTGGGTCATGCTCAGTGGCGATGCCATTTTCGGTGATAAGGATGGGCCTCTCGAATCGGCCGACTTGGCGCAAAACTTCGAGGAGTCCGGAGGGATAAATTTCCCATCCCATATCAGTTACCGGCAATCCGGGACGGCTTTGAATGGGATGGAGTCCACCCGTGAGATGCCCATATTGGCGGGTGTAGTAGTTAACGCCAATGAAGTCCTGGTCAGGACCGACCATGTTTAGGAAGCGGTCATTCATGAGATAGGAGAGAAGCCGGGAGGTTGCCCGATCCCACGGCAAGCGGCTCCAAGGGTGAAAGGCAATGAGATGATGCGCGAGTCCCACCCAGGCACCAGGGCGTGCGCTCTTCACGGCACGATAGGCTATACGGTGCGCATCGAGAAGGCGGCGAATCAGCCGAAGGGCGCGCCCAAAGCCGTGGCCTCCCGGAGGCCAAAGGCCAATTAGGTAGCCCATCACCACGAGCACCAGGGGCTCGTTGATGGTGACGTAGAGGTCAACTAGGTCGCCCAATTGCCGGACGACGTGATGCACATAGCGGCCGAACCATTCATGGGCATCCGGGTGGAGGAAAGCGCCTTTCCTCGCTACCCACCGCGGGAACGTGAAGTGATGCAGCGTCAAAAGAGGCGTCAGGCCCAGTTCCCGCATCCAGGAGATCATAGCGCGGTAGTGGTCGATGGCCGCCTGGTCAAACTGTCCCGGTTCCGGCTCTATGCGGCTCCACTCCAGGGAGAATCGGTAACTATTGATGCCTAG
>DAHWKG010000253.1:0-3116 GCA_027343765.1 Sulfobacillus sp. | reverse complement strand
GGGGTAACCACAGGCCCACCGTGAACACGATGACCACTAATCCGCCCATGACGGCATCGCCGAGATTCATCATCATTCGCACCCCCTCAAGTCCTTTGGTGTCTTTAGCGTACCGCCGTTCTGGTTCCGGAGCCAGGGTCTTTCGGCCCAAATACCGTGCGCCAAATGTTCTTCATCGATATATTCCAACAAAAAAGCCCCCGCAGGGCGGGGGCTCGGTTATTTACGCTATAATACTCCATGTCCCGTCCCACATCCGGCGGGGGATCCTAGCTCGGCTAGATCCACAGACCCGACGGCGCACCATACCCCACCAGCCGTCGGGTTTCGTCCTGTACAACCACTTCTTAAATGCCCTACGCCTCCGCGACCGTTGTACTATCCCGCCGCACGACTTCCCGGAACATTTCCAGGGATCGCACTTCGGGATGCGCCTTCAACCATTGACTCCAGTATTTGGTGGAACGCTCGCTGGTAAGGAGCACATCGGCCACGGCCTTGCGCTGCGCATCCAACTGGCGGGCCATGGGGATGACGAACCGGTCCAAGATCTTATTTTTGAGGACACTCAGAAAGATGTGATCCGCGTTTTTGGGATCAACATGGCGTTCCAGCATCCAGCGAACCGTGCCATCGATTTCGTCGTCCGTGGCATGGAACTGTTTCTGCCAATCCAGCACCTGCGCTTGAGTCAAGCCGGAACGCTTCGTCAGTGCGGCCCATAACGCAGCGGAAATTTCCGCACGGGTCTCGTCGGCCACCGTCCCGGGGCGCGGGGTCGTCTTAGCCGCCTTGGGCGGTGCTTTCTTCACCCCAACGGGCGGTGTGACCGGCTCGGTCTCCACGGGCGGAGCGACGGGATCCATAGGCGCGGCCACAAGTTCGACATCGACTGGAGGCGACTCCGCCTGCTCTGCTTCTGCTTCGAGGGGATGCCACACAATGTTACGAGCCTGCCCGGCCGCGATCCACGCGTCGATATCCACCAATGACCCCGCCGGGAGCCAACAACCTAACTGGTCGGACGCGGCCCAGGCTACCACCGATTCGGGCCCCGCTAAGGATCGCAACACCGTGACCGCCCGTTGACGCAAGGCCGGCACCCAGGCCGGGTTGATGTCCTCCAACCCTTCTAAGACCCAAAGCGTCGTCACTCCGGGCTGTGCCTGCAATCGGTGCCATAAGACCGGATGCCCTGCATGGGTTGCCTCGTCCCATGCGGTGGTGGCCGTCGTGGCATCGAAGACCCAGGCCAGCCACATCGGAGGGCCAGACGCCGCGGGGACATCACTGGCCGCACCTGATGCAAAGGATTCCGCCGTGATGGGAGTCTCCGGGTGACCGGCCTCCGGTTGTGTGGCCATCCCCTCCCACTCCACCACATCCGTCCAGTCGTCGCTCCCCAGTGCGTCGGGGTGATCCTCTTCCAACCATTCGGGATCGGGCGTCGGCAACGTCGAGGCGGGAGTTTCTGTGGGTAGTGCCCGCACCGGTTGTTTGGCCAAATGCCGCACTTTGACGTCCTCATCGTAATAGGGCTCCCACGGAATGGTTTCGGCCAAAAAGGCCTGTTGGGGCGACCCGTTGACCATCCAGCGACACACCACGTGATGCTTCGGGAGCCGCATAAAGTCGTCCGCCCCGAAGTTGATGTTGTCCTGGGCTTCGTCGCTCGGACTAATCATGTTGGCGTAAGTCCGCATGAAGCGTTTCATGAAGTCCTCGGCCTCTTCGCGGAGCTCAAACTGGAAGATGACCAAGTTTTGCACCAAGGTCCGAATCCCCAAGATGGCGCGTTCGGACAAAATCTCGCCCAAGAACCGGACCGCGAGGGTCGTCTGGGCTCCGTAGGCGCGTCCTTCGGCAAGAATATCCAAGAATCCTTCACTGATGAAGTTTTGCGCCTCATCAATGATGAGCGCCGTGGGAATCCGTTCATTTTCTGGGCGATCCGTCTGGGTCTCTAACGCGTGCCAGAGCATGGTGATCAGGAACACCCCTAAGAGGCGTGCTCCCGAGTTTCCTAGCCGGGGTTTGTCCAGGTTGGCCACCAAGACCTTACGGCCATACACCACGTCGGCCAAATTAAGTTGCTGGCGGCCCGGGCTGCTGGTGAGAGCCTCGCGGACGGATTCGGACCGCAGGACTTCATCAATCTTGTTGCGGGGTGCCGCCAAACCTTCGGCGACAAACCGGGGGTTATCCGCCACCGTTTGGGTAAACGTGACCTGCCAGTAGTCTTTTTGGTGCGGGTCCTGCACGCGGTCAATCACGTCTTGCCGAAAGTCGTCATTGGTGAGCATTTGGTACACCATCGAAAAGTCGGCGGCGTCGCCATGCACATCCTTGACGGCTAAGAGCGCATTGCCGAGAAACTCACGGGATCGCGCCCGAATCGCCTCCTCGCCAAAGACCTGAGTGAGACCTTCGAGCACATCGTTTGCCATCGCACCAGCATGCATCCCCGCCGCTAATGGATTGAGGGTCCAAGGACAGGCAGGATCGGCCGGATCGAACCAAATCACCTCCCGGTCGTCTGGAATGATGCCCATGGCCCGTTTGGCCGTGTCTTTGCCAATGTCCACCAGCACCATCGCTTTAGGACGGCCTTGCCGGTCCTTCCAGGTGGCATCGACCCGAATTTGTTGGAGCATCCCGGTGGATTTGCCGCCGCCTTGGGACCCGATAAAGAGGGTGTTAAACTTGCGGTCGCCTTCGGGAATACCCACGGGTCCGAGCTCGTCGCGCATGATCGCGGTCCGAGGATCCCGGGGCACAGCCGGCCCCGCCGGACCTCGCCGGACCAAGACCCGATGCAAGGACTGGACCCGCAACCGGGCACTCGGCACGTGAATGAGGGTGGCTAAAGGCTTGGAAAAGAGAATCACGCGACCAAACCCGAGTCCGCCCATGCTGGGTAGACGCAAATTAAGCCAGCGGGTCCAGAGTCCTTTGAACAACACGACCGTGCGTGGCTTCCATTGATTCTCGGCGTTGGAGGCGGAAATCGCTCCCAGAATCTGTTGCATGGTCTGCCAGGTGTCCGCGGCTAAGCGGACTTCGGCGCGGAACGCCGAACGGCCTAAGAGGGCTGTGGCCTGACTCACATCCCGGCG
>DAHWKG010000245.1:0-2509 GCA_027343765.1 Sulfobacillus sp. | reverse complement strand
CACGATTGGTTAACCCAACAGCAAGCCCGCGTTCTCCCGAAAAGTGCGACCGGGAAAGCCATTGCCTATTGCCTCAATCAATGGCTCTCGTTGCAAACCTTTTTACAAGATGGACGTCTAGACATCGATAACAATCGCGCGGAGCGGAGTATTAAACCTTTTCTGATTGGCCGCAAAAATTGGCTGTTCTCCTATACCCCGCGGGGAGCTCAAGCGAGCGCCATCACCTATAGCATCATCGAAACTGCCAAGGAAAATGGTCTCAATCCTCGGGCCTATCTGCAATACCTCTTTGAAGAACTGCCGAACCGGGACCTCAAGGACCCGACAACCTGGGAGGCCCTCCTACCCGGGTCCGATCAGTTACCGAATCATGTGAAGTCTCCGGCGCCCGCTAAATCCACCCATTAAGGCTACCAATATCGGAGCCCCCGCAAGGTGGGGGCTATTGGACGCTTACGTAAGTCTTGCATCACACTTCCGAACCTACACCCACAAGAACCGTTGGCTACCCCATCGCTACGCGGCCATTCAGGCCTGCGCCTATTTGTCACGCCGTGAGTGGTACGAGGCGCTCTACACTAAACGTGTTTCACCAGGATGTGGATGCGTGCGGTCGGCGTTTCCGGAATGCAAGGGGCAGTGATTGGCGGACTCCCTGCGTCGTCCGCCGTACGAGTGCCGCTCGAACTCCCCACCGTCTAACATGCTTAGCTAACCTACACAACTTCGGTTGCGACATTCAGCGGCCCTCCCGTGCCAATCGAGGGGCTTCTCCCCCTTTTGGTGTGGCCCATCCCAATACTCTCGGCAACGGGAAGGAGGAGTACATGATGAATTCATCGTGGGACCGCTTCAAAACGTTTGCACGCACACGAATCGCCCACCTCACGATGGCGGGATTGCTCGTGGCAGGGTTCGGTGCTTTAACGCCGGGGATTGCCTCAGCAGATAGCGCCCCGGGCACTACGGGCTATTCCTTTTATGTGACGTCATCGTGGCTGGCCAAGGAATCCAACGGGCATACCGTAGCTTATAACGAGGGCGCGAGCGGCGAGACAACCAATGGGGCCGTGGCCATCTTGGACTTTGGCCGGCAGGAATCCACGAGCACGGGTTGGCAGGTGCTCTTGACCGACGGGACCGAAGAACCGCAGTCCTGGGTTGAAACGGCAGCGGAGGATTTCGCCGCCGGGTGGCAAAGCGACCATACAAACAGCCTGGTTATGGCCATTGGTACGAACAATTCCGATTACGCATGGAGCAACGGCTCCAGCTTGTGGGGCAAGGCCGGCACCGACTGGGCTAACGTGGTCAACACGGTCTATAACAAGGGTTACCAATACATCTCGGTCTATGGTGCGAATGACATTGAATCTTGGAACGGATCGTTTTCCAGTGGTTGGGTGGCTACGGGAACGGATTCCACCGATTGGTGCCAGGCATACAACAATGTTAGTGGGGCACAGACCATGATTGACTACGGAAGTGAAGCTTACATCGAAGATTCGTCCGTTTGGAGCCAGCAGCAAGTATACAACTGTGCCTATGGATATCTCGACGACATTGTCCTTCCGGAGATTTACTACAGCGGCGAAGCGACCGATTGGCAAACCTTATACCAAGCCTATCCCGGAATTTTCTTCAACGGGATTACCTCCGAAAACGGCGCTGACGGCACTTTAACTTGGCAAAGTGGCTGGAGCGATTTGAACTCGGCCACGGGTGGCAATGACGTGTATTCATGGGCGACGACGATCTAAGCCAATCCGGAACCAGAAAGGGTGAATTTCATGCGAGCTCTCATAACCAGTCTCATCGCGGGGGCTGTCGTGCTGGGCGGTGCGGGAGTCGTCATCTCCCATCACTCCGCGGACGCGAATACCACCGCCGCCTACACTAGCCAGAAACAGCAGCGTATCAATCAAGGGTTAGCGCAAGCCCAAAAAAACACCGCCAAAGCACACGATCACGGTGGCGTGGCGAACTTTCCCTCTCCGAGTCCACACGCCATCGCTGATCCTGCGCTTCCCATAGGCCCGACGCCGATGACGCAATCATCGGCTTGGATTGCCGGCTGGTATCCCCAGACATTCAATGAAGTCCTAGTTTTGGGTGGTTCTGACCAGTCCAAGCCAAACCAGGGTATCCTGGACGTGCAGGTCTTGAACCAACCCGGCGCTTCGTGGAACGGCGAGTTTCTTGCTCCTGGCATCACGGGGGCAATCACCATCACGAGTATCAAGGGGCCGGTCGTTCAATGGACTTCGACATCGGGCGCGACGGGTTCATTCAACCTCACAACGCAGAAATGGGGCGCCTCCTAACGTTGATGGGCGAGCTCTTCACCACACCAGATGGTGGAGAGCTCGCTTTATACGCGCCGGCGGCGTCGGAAACCGCGCGCACCTCCGCGGCGTTATATCGATGAACTCTCGTATGCTGATGGAAAGGACTGAGACTCTATGACTTCTCGATCGAAAGTCACCACCGCAGCGGTCGTCGGGAT
>DAHWKG010000225.1:0-2080 GCA_027343765.1 Sulfobacillus sp. | reverse complement strand
CACCTTTTCTTTGCGGGGTCCCCGGCCGTGGGATCCCGCCGACCTGCTCCGGTCGTATCTCCTCATGCTTGAAGTCGGGGAACCGTCGATCACCCAATGGGTGCAGCAATTGCAGCGCTGTCCCTTGTATGCGGTCCTCAGTGGGTTTGAATACGGGCATACGCCCGGCGTGGGGACCTTCTATGGGTTTTTCCGTCGCCTCTGGGCGGCGCGGACCGTTCATCGCTCGCCCCGCCGGCGGCTCAATCGCAAGAAGATTCCCGGCGGCAAGAAAGGCCAAAAAGCCCCGACCAAAGGCTTGAGCAAAATTGCTCAGTTGCTGGCGCAGCTGGCCAAACGGTCCACGCATCGCGCCCAGCCGTTCGACCGGCTACTCCACCTGTTTCAAGCGCAGTTTCTGGCCGTGTCCGCTCAGGCCGGGTTGCTGGGTAACCCGAAGGCCCTGACCATCGCGGGTGACGGCATGCCCCTCGTCACCGCGGCTCAAGTCCGCAGCCAACGCCTGTGCGATTGTCGAGCTCGCGGCCGGACGCCCTGCCGGTGTGCCCGCCGCTATTCCCAGCCGGATTGCGACATGGGCTGGGACAGTTATCGCAACATGTACTTCTTCGGCTATCACGTGTACACGTTAGTGGCGGCCGACAGCCCGCACGACCTGCCGGTGTACCCGCGGCTCCAGCGGGCCTCTCGCCATGATGCGGTGTCCTGGGTGGTGAGTGCCCAGGAGTTCGCGGATCGCTTTCCCGACTACACCTGGCGCACCGCAATTCTGGACGCCGCCCATGATGCACGGGCCATCTATGACTATCTGGAGGCCCGCCAAATCCGGGCGTTCATTGATTTGAACGACCGGAGCACGCGCCGCACGGGCGTGCGGCCGGAGGACATCACCTATTCCGCGACCGGCGTCCCCATCTGCCCCAAGGGCTTGCCCATGAAAGACCGGGGCTACGACTATACCCGCGGTCGGCGGAAATATCTCTGCCCGCTGGTGGTCAAAGGGGTGGTGACCTGTGACACGCCGTGCTCCACGTCGCCCTACGGGCGTTGCGTGCAGGTGGAAACGAAACGCAATCCGCGCCTGTTTCCCCCAGTGGCCCGCGACAGCGCGGCCTGGGCCGCGGTGTACAATCGCCGCACCAGTTGCGAGCGCAGCAACAAGCGCGTCAAAGAAGATTTCGGCTTGGCCGCGGCCAAACATCGGAGCACCATGATGTGGACCATCCGTCTCTATGGCATCGCCATGTGCCAACACCTGGATGCCTGGTATCAGGCTCAGCCGCTCGACCTCCGGTCGATACTGACGACAGCTTAAGAGGCGGTCCCCATCGCTCGACGCGCGATGCGGCCTCTGCGGCGCATCGTCTGCTTTGCCATGCCCAGCGTGCGAGCAACACGCTCAGCTTCGGCTTCGGCGCCGATTTCCCAGTCAATTCCTGGTAAAACCTCCGATATGGCGCCCAAATACCGAGAGACCATTCCGCGATTCGCATCATGAAGGGTACAACTAGGGTAACGGTTCATGCGTGCTTCGGCCAAAAGCCACGTGTATTGGCCGGTATCTCGATCCTTCTACGGCCCCGATCACCGTACTTCCCTGACAATCGCCACAATCACGACGATCGCGGCCATCGTCACAACACCCCAGAATCCGGCAATGAAACCGCCCGCCACGCCGTGGAGACGCTGATATTCACCACTGGCGTAGAGTGTCCAGTCCGAGGTCAGCAATCCCAGAACCACCACGATGCGACCATAAAGCGGCAACCGACGCCAATACGCGCGTCGGCGCGTTTTCCATGCCCGGAAAGTCGTCATCACCTTCGTCACCTCCGAAATCCTTGCGCCATTTTGACGCAAGTCGACAGGCTGTGCTTCGTGCCCTGCCGCCGATTTTCACCGGCTTGCCCGCTCCACGTGGGTTGGATTCGTTCGAAACGTAAGCGTCAAACTCTCCCCACCTACTCGACGACCGGTCAGACTCTCATACTGCCCCTAGAGTCCTCGAAGGGGGTTTGTGCTGATGAGCCAGAAAGAACGTGAAGAGTTGCGGCAGCTGTGGTCGGGATTGGTGGCCGAG
>DAHWKG010000214.1:0-3953 GCA_027343765.1 Sulfobacillus sp. | reverse complement strand
AAACCAGATGACATCCCACCGCGGGTTTTGTTCTTGGGCGCTGACCCGAGCCAATAGCGGGCCGGTGGAGCTGTCGGTCAACTTCACCTGGATTCCGGTCGCCTTTTGGAAAGCGGCCGCCTCCTGTTTTAGCTAACTCTTTTTGTCATCGGTTTGGCTAATGGAGTTGGTCTTAGTTCCCCCCAATTGGGGGGATTTTTAGTACCATCAGGGTATGTTGTGTGTCAAAAAATCGGACCGAGGGCTTGAAGGTTGTGTGGCCTTCCCCCGGTCCAATTCGGTGAATCTATGGCCATTATAGCCCTCACGGTGTCGAGTCGCCAACAGTGGAAGGGGACCGTGGACCCTCACGATCCCGTATGTCCGGCCGATCCGGCGCATCGCTTGGTGAAAGACGGCCAGTATACTCGGCATGCCGATGCGCTGCCGGCCGAGGCCACGCTCGTGATCCAGCGGTATTATTGCCGGTCTTGTGCCACGACCTACAGCGCGTTGCCGTACGATCTGCGGCCCTACAGTACCGCCACTTGGGGCCTCGTATTGGCCGTGGGGGTAGTGTGGCGGGCAGAACACGGCTGGACGGTAGAGGCCTGTCGGCGGTGGCTGGAACGGCACGGCCTACCCTATCATCGCCGCACGCTGGAGCGGTGGGCCGCCCGCTGGCGAATGGCCCTGCCGGCCATTGTGCAGGCCGCCGCGCAATGGATTGCGGCGTACGTGGGCACGCGGGCGATCGCGGTCTTTCCGGGATACGCCGAGTCGCCCGGGCAGCATTGGCGTCGCCTCTGGCAGGCCGTACGGGAGCACCGCGAATCCGATCCCGCGGCCCGCCGCGGGGGCTGGTTGGGGACAAGCGTCCTTTGGAATTGGTTGCCCATCACACTCTTTGCCGGGCTGTCGCCCGGGTGAGGGTATCGTAGCCTCGGGATGGAGGTGATGTCGGCATGCAATCGCCGATGGACAACCCACCCGAGGTGGTGGCGCACTTTCGTTACACTGTGATTGCTCCGATTGTGGTGCGCAAACTCGCCTATGGCGAGCAACGCGCCTTAATTCAACAGCAGGCGGCCCAAGACTGGACCTGGCCCGATGGCCAATGCCGCCGGGTCCATCCGCGGACGGTCTTACGCTGGGTGGCGGCCTATCGGGCCGGCGGGCTCGACGCCCTGAAACCGGGATCCCGGGCCGACCGGCCCGGGTCTCGCGTGCCCCCGGCCGTCTTGGACCGTGCCGTGGCCTTACGGGCGGAAGACCCGCATCGCAGCGCGCGCCAGATCATTCAGATGCTGGAGTGGGCGCACGAAATCGAGCGCGGGACCCTCAAGCACAGCACGTTGACCTACCACTTTCGACAGCGGGCCGCGGCCGCCTACGTGGCGGCCCCACCCGCCGACACGTTTCGGCGGCGCCAAGCGCCGCATTACAACGCCGAATGGCAAGGCGACTCGCAAATGACCCTGGCTTTGCCCGACCCCCAACATCCGGATCGGCGGAAGAAAGTCTACCTCATCGCCTTCATCGATGACGCCACCCGCTACGTGGTCGGCAGCCGATTCTTTTTCGACGAAAACCGGCCGCGCCTGGAAGAAGTGCTGAAATGGGCCGTCATCCGCCATGGCATTCCCGAAATGATCCACGTGGACAACGGCAGCATCTACGCGTCGCAGTATCTCACGCGGGTCTGCGCGGAGTTAGGCACGGACCTGCGGCACAGCCGCCCGTACCGCCCCGCCGGGAAAGGAAAAATCGAACGATTGTTCCGTCGAGTCGACCAGCAGCTCACCCACGAGCTGCAGCGGTTGGTCGAGGCGGGCACGTGTCGCACGCTGGACGACCTGAATCAATACTGGGAGGCCTGGTTGGAGCAGGGGTATCATCAGCAGGTCCATCGCTCGCTGGACACCACGCCGCAAGCGGCGTGGGAAGCGTCGCAGGCCGCCCATGGCGGCCCCCGGCGACTGCCCATTGCGGACGTGCAGCGCATTTTTCTGTGGCACGAGCAGCGCAAAGTGGACAAAACCGGGGTGATTCAACTCGCCGGCAATCGCTACGAAGTGGATCTCACGCTGATCGGGAAACGCGTCGATTGTCGGTATGATCCCTTCACGTTGGACCAGATTCACATCAGTTTTGAGGGCCGGGCGTATCGGGATGCCACGCCCTTGGTGTTGCGCCACCATCGCCACCGCGAGGCGCCCCAGACGGATCGCCCGCCCGCCGCCACCCCGGCCACGGGGCTCAACTTGGCGCAGTTGGCGGCTGATCGGCAGCAGACCGCGCGGGACGCTCAGCGAGCGCACATCCGGTATGCTCAGCCGACGCCCGCCCATCCGACGACGACGGCGGAGGTGCCGCCCCATGGCGAATAATTTTTGGGGCTTCACCCGCCTGCCCTTTCAAAAGGACCTCCCCGTGACCGCGCTCTTCATGAGCCCGCAATTGACTGAACTGGCCGCGCGCCTGCAATTGATGGTGGACCGGCGGCTCTTCGGGGTGGTGACCGGCGACATTGGCGCCGGCAAATCCAGCGCGATCCGCTATCTGGCCGCCCAGTTGGATCCCCAGCGTCATCCGCACTGTTATCTCGCGGATTCCCATCTCACCCCGTACGATTTCTATCCAGCGATCTTGGACGCTTGGGGGGTCACGGCGGCCTTTCACCGCGCCCGGGCCCGACGCCAGTTTGTGACGCTCATGACCGACCTGTATCAGCACCAGCACAAAGCGCCGGTCGTCATCATCGACGAGGCCCAAGGGCTGCCGAGTGCCATGATTCAGGAACTCCGCTATGTCCTCAACGCCGGGATGGATGCGCTGACCCCGTTCACCTGCATTCTGGTGGGACAACCGGACCTGCGGGCGACGCTCCGGCTCAAGATCTTTGAGGCCATTCAGCAGCGCGTCGGCCTGCGGTTTCATCTGACCGGCCTCGCGGAAGCGGACACGGCCGCCTATGTCGCCCATCATTGCCGGCAGGCGGGGGTGGACCGGGCGCTCTTTACCCCCTCAGCGCTGGCGCTCCTCGCCGCGGAGTCGCGCGGCTTGCCGCGCGTCATCAATCATCTGGCCACGGCGGCGTTGTGGGACGCCGAAAGCCAGCAGGCCGCCATCGTGGATGAACCCCACGTGCAGCACGCGGTGCGCGAATGGCGGGATGACGGATGAGCCCCGATGGTGACTTTACGGTCCAACGCTGGGCGCACGCGCCGTGGGTGACGGTTTGGGATCCCCAGGGATTTCAAGATGCGGGCTGCCAACCGTTTTTGACCTTCTGGGCCTGGCAGGACGTCCCGCCGCGAAGCTTGCGGCGCTGGGCCCGCCACCTGGCCGAGACGTGGACCTGGCTGCGTATCATGGGCTACGATTGGCCGGCGGCGACGCCCGAGATCTGGACGCACTGGGCCATCTGTCAGTTGACGGTTCCCGTGGACGTCTCCATCTTGGCGTCCCGCGTCGAGACCTTGTATCGGTTCTATGCGTTTTGGCACTGGTACGACCCTCAGCGGGTACCTCAACAGCCTTGGCCCCGTGACCGCCGCGAACGGCAACGATGGCTCTCGCTGCTCGCCAACCCCTAGTGCGTCCCCCAGACCCCCGTTGCTGCGCAACGGGGGGTTTCTATCTCCCAGTCCCCACAATGGTGCCAACGGAGTGAGTCGGACCACGGGACTATGGTGGCCGCCACTTTAGCTGAACCGGTGGCAATTAGCATTAGCGCCAACAGACGCCCCACCTCCCCTTTGACCATAAGGGTCGGGACGTGCCGTGTCCAGTCCTGGTGCATCATTATCGATTGGCCATCGGACCCTGGAGACTCATCAATGCCGATGTGGGACGCGCTTTAGTGTGCTGAATTGCACAGGTCGATATCTTTCATCTTCCATTTCACGAAAATAACAATAATGGCGACTGTCATAATGGCGTTGGCACAGCGATTTGACATTTCCTGCGTG
>DAHWKG010000025.1:0-7217 GCA_027343765.1 Sulfobacillus sp. | reverse complement strand
TGCGTCCATTCACGCCAGTTATGTGGCCAACACGCCCGCGATTCTGAGCGTGATCAATTGCTTGTGGACGCAGGACAGTTTGCAGATCGTGCAGACGACCCAAGCGACCTATACCGTGACCTTCATCGGGCAAGACCTGCCCATGTTTCAGTAACTAGGAGGACCGCATGGCCGACGACGAACGCTTTCAGCACACCTGGACGGTGGATGGCACCCCCTATACCTTCCGGGTGCCTTCGAGCAAAGATATGCGCGAGATTCAGATCGCCACGGTGCAACTCCTGGGCGGCGACAGTGATGTCATCGCCCGGAGTTACGCCCAACAGGTCATGGCGTTGCAACGCACCTGTGTGAGTGACCCGATGCCGGATTTTGACACCTGGCCCGAACCGTGGGTCGATGCGCTCGTCCGGGAGGTGACCGCCTGGTGGGCCTCCTTTCGGGACGATGTCCGCGGATCAGGTGGATCAGTGGGCGGAGGAGGACGCGACGGCGTGGCGGTTCCGGTTTCGACGGATCTACCATCTGCCCCCGCATGATCCCCGCGAAGAAGATCTGAGTGATTGGGAAATCCGCTATGAAGTGCAGCGGTGGATCATCGCCGAGCAAATGGAACGCGGGGAACGGACGGCCCCGCCGTCGCCCGCCTGGTTGGCCGAAGGAGAAGCGTTACGCGCCATGATTCGCCCGGAAGATATTGATCCGGAAGGCGCTGCCATCCCTGCGGATACCGTGCCGGTGAGCGCGGAAGCCCTCTTCGGGAAGGAGGCCCTGAGCCCCGATGCCGAGTCCTAACATTCATGTCACCACCAGCGTTGATACCTCGGGCCTCCGCCCGCTCGAAGAGGCCTTGCAACGGTATAAAGAACTCTCCGACGCGATTGCGCAAAATTTTAGTGCCTTTCGCCCGCCGACGAGCCCCAGCCCAGCAGGTCCTGCGGCGACGCAACCGATCCCGATGGCAGTCGGCGAGACGCGGCAAGCGGGACCGATTTTCAGTGATCCCAACGCGGCCACGCATGCCCCGGCGGCGAGTGACCTGATTCCCCATCTCGACCGCTTGGCAAGTGCCCTCGAACGGATTCCGACCAGCGCGGGCATGGGCACCACACCCCCGGGCGGCACAACGGGCGGGGCCGGGTATAACCTCAACTCGATCTCGGGCCTCGAGAACTGGGTGCAGAACGTCATGGCTCCCGCCACGCCCGTTATTGATGCGATGGAGGCGGCGGGCCAAGGGCCAGTGGGTCCAGCGCGGGGTGGAAGCATGGGAGCTCCCTCGGGCCATAGTGCCACCGTCGCCGCCGCCCAACAGCGCGTCCAACGAGCCCACCAGCAGGCGCAACAGGCCGTACAGGCAGGAATCCCCTCGGGATCGATGATAGGACCCAGCGGTGTCTCGAAAACCGCCTTTGACGCGCTCTATCGCCTCGCGACCGAACCCGGCTATGTTCCCGAAACCGATCCAGTGTTTCAGGCGGCGCAAAACGCGACGGGCTGGTCGGCCAGCCAAGTGCATCAAGTGACGGGAATGATTGCCGAGCAATCGGTCCAAGGAGCGACGCCCGCGCAAATTCGCACGACGTTGAATGGCGGGGGAGGAGCGGGGAGGCCGCCCGGTGGCCCTCCGGGGACGTCCTATAGTAGTGGCCCCAGCGGCTTTGGAGTCGAAGCCGCGAGTGCCTTGGGCAGTCTCGGAGCCAAATACCTGCCGTTTCTCACCATGGGCGGTGCCGCGATGTTTGCGGCCGATCAAATCGCCCAAGGCTGGGGCGAATGGCAACAAACCGGCACGCCCTTTAGCAATCTCTCCAAGGTGACCGGCGATGCGGGGCAAGCGCTCGCTAGCTTTCGCGATCAAATCCTGAGTGCTGGAACGCAATTCGGCTATTCCTTGAACGAGCTCACCGGCGTCGCGACGCAGTTGACCCAAGTGATGGGCACGATGAGTAGTGGGCAGTTGGCCGCGACCGTGGGCACCGTGGCCTCATTTGCTCGTGGTTCGGGCCTCACGCTGGCGCAATCGGCGCAAATCTTTACCAGCGCTGGACAAGAAGGGCTCATCAGTGGGACAGGCGCACCCTTGTCCCCCCTGGGATTGACGGCGTTGCTCGGGTCTATGGCGGCCCAAGGCGGCATGATTGGCCGTATGGGGCCGATGGCGACCGGGTATCTTACGGCCATGCAGGGCGTCGAAAGCAACAATGTCATGCCGGTAGGTGCCACGGGCACCGCCGGGATTCTGACGGCCATGAGCAGCACCGGGATTCAAGGGATGCAAGGGACTCGCGGCGCGTCGTTGTTCGATACGCTCAATAGCGGCATGATGAACAACCAAGGCGGGTTTGGGCAATCCCTGATCTTTAGTGCTCTGGAGCAAGCCAACCCGAGTTTGGCCCGCAATCCGATGGGCTTGTTGTCCGTACAAGCCAGCGGGCTCGGATCGACGATCTATGGGACGCATGAAACGGTCCAAACGGCGTTGGATCAATATATCCAAAGCCAATTGTCGGGCAGCCCAGCGGTCTATGGATCACCGGGGCAAAACTTCTTTCCGAAGAACGCGAATGCAGGCTATGAATCGGGCCTGATCATGCAGGCGTATGGATTGGGGCCCTCGCAAGTGAACCTCGCCAACGCCTGGGGCTCGTTCATGAATACGCATTCGAATAGCCAAACGAATGCCATATCGAATCTCTTGAGTCAATCTGGGACCTCGCTCGGGAAGTACCAGGCGGGGGCGGTCCAATATCTCGGCGAACTCGGGACGGTGCATACCCAAGCGCAATTCAATCAGGTCCTGCAACGGTTTATCCAAAACGGGGGCATGGATCAAATCAGCAGTCATGCCCGCACGTTATTGACGGCTGCGACGCATTCAGGCCATCTCTCTTCGGAAACGCAAGCCTTGGCCATGGCAATGCAGGGTTGGACTCCCATGAACGTGTTGGATACCCAACAAGCGCATGCTCAAACGTTGGCATTGACGCGATCAAATATGGCATCGGCCCTAACAGGGCCGATCGGGTTTTTGCAAGGGGTAGGCTCTCATCCAGGAGAAGCCTTGGCCGCGTTAGGAACCATTGGCGGCGTGGGAGCGCTCGGGTTGGCGCAATCCAGTTTAGGAGGATTACTTGGGGCGCGGCTTGGAGGGCTATTTGGACGATTTGGATCGACCGGGGGAACGGCTGCCGATGTCATGGTTCCTTCTGCGATTGGCGAAACCTCCTCCATAGCGGGAAGCGGAGTGGCCACAGGACTTGATGTCGGCAATGGAGTCGCGACGGGCGGTGCGAGTAGCGTGCTGGATATGGTAGGGGGGTTAGCGCGGTCGGCTCCCCTTATCGGCACCGGCGTCTCCATGCTGATGGATGTCCCGCATATGCTTAGCCAGATGCAACATGGCCAAGCCGGGAAGGGCATTGGTGGCATGGTCGGCACCGGAGCCGGGGCGTGGGGCGGATTCCTGGGTGGGGCCGCCATCGCCGCGCCCCTCGATCCCTTCACGTTTGGCTTGGCCTCCCTGGTGGGCGGGGGGATTGGCGCCTTCGCCGGGAGTACGTTAGGCCGTCATCTCGGATCCTGGCTCGGGGGGGCGCTCACGGGCGAAAAGTCTGCCACGCAGTATGGCACGATGCAGATTCAGCAATTGGAGGTCGGCCAACTGTGGATCCAGTCGGTTGTCGGCGCTCCGAGGGCCATTCCTCATCCGACGGCGCTGCCATCGGGAGCAGCCCATGCGGGGGCCGTATCGATCGGAGAGATCCACGAGTGGGTAGGCCCTAACAATCCCGCCAATCCGGGCACGAGCCCCGGCGGAATCGTGCCTAACATTCCCTTGAACAGTGTCTCGGGCTTGAGTGCGACCGAATTGCATTGGCTTCCCGATGTGATGAAGACTTTGCAGACGTTGCCGCATAAGTCTCCGTTGCTGACCCCGGCGCTCATGATGTCCGTGATCGCCGATCAATCGAGCGGACATCCCCATGCCGTGGGTCACGATAGCAACGGCACCTATGATGCCGGGCTCATGCAAGTGAATTCATCGAATTTCTCGGCCTATGGGCTGACGCCGCAGGATGCGCTTCATGTGATGGCCAATCTCAAAGCGGGGGCCACCATCTTGAACCAGGATCTGCAACGGACGCACTCGGTCGCGGGCGGCCTCTATGCCTATGGAGGCGTGGGGCCTGCGGCGACACAAGGCATGGATGCAATGCTAGCGATCTTGAAGGAAATTTCGGCGGCCATCAAAGCCCAAACGAAACTGATGAACGCTCATCCCCTATCCATTGGGACGCAACCGCACGTCAACATGGGCTTGCTCCCCAAACGCGGCAAGTAAGTGCCTTACCAGCCTTCAGAAGCGACGCATAGAGCGGCCGTTTCGTTGGTGGTGTGGATTCGGTGATCGTTGACATTCAGGCGAAACGCATAGGTGGCGCCATTGATGGTCCATCGGACGCGAGATTGGCCTGCGCGGTTTGCGGGGGTGACACGGAGCACACCGGGGATGATCCGACTACTAGCATAGCCGCCATCTCCGGCACAGTGTTCCACCACCCGTCGCATGGGATACGGGGTCCCTCTTTCTTGGGTGGGAATCGATGTCAAAAAGTAATACTGGGGATAACGATAATGCGCCCAATAAAGCCAGTAACCGCCGATGGCGATAATAGCGATAGTCACTCCCCATCCTAATCCGGTCTTGGGCCACCACACCCACTGTCGGATCGTCATCCGTCGGGAACGAGGATCCATCGTGACCATTCCCCCTTTAGGAGTCCATCATGCCACAATCCCTGGTTATCGAACAGTTCGTTCCGCAAACCACCGTGACGTTTTATTATGGCGGCCAGCAGAACACGGTGTCCTCGGTGGATGATGATTTGATCCTATGGACGACCCAACGGACGACCAGCGGCCAGCCAGGGCAATGGACCGTCACGCTCACGGATCGCTTCGTGCAGGGCCATTCGTGGGCGCAAGAGATTCCGCGCATGGCCTATGTCGAGATTCGCGCCGGCAACACCGCCCAACGTCCGTTGCCGATTCGCATGCGAGGCTTTGTGACCAGTCCGACGCGCAGTTGGACCATCGGGCAGACTGGCGGTCCTAGTCGCAACATTGTGATTGCTGGCGAGGATTATACGGCCCTCTTTTACAACTATTCCGTGCAATATCTCTGGCAGATGATGACCAAAGGCTCCCAAAAGGAAATGGCCGTGCTTTCGTTTGGCCTCTCCTACAACTACGGTCTTCCGATGACCAGTCTGCAACCCCGGCAGTTTTTGGAGGCGTTGTTACAACATATTTTTCTGAATCCCGCGAAAGGGTATCTGCCTCATTTGCAAGCGGCCATGAGCAGCGCGATTCCAGGGATCGCCGTGCATTGCACGGTGCCGAACGCCGTGAAATTACCGACGACCACGATTCAGTCCTGGCAAGGGCCGTTGTGGGACTTGCTGAGTTACTTTGCGACTGCGCCCTTAACGGAATTCTTTATCTTTGATGATGTCGAGGAACCGGTGCTGACGTTTCGGATTCCCCCGTTCTATGACATGGATCGCCCGAATACGCTCGCAACGCCTGCGGTCGCTCCGTATCTCGATGCCGTGACGCTGGACCCCGCGCAAGTGAGCGGAAGCCATCTCGGATTTTCGTCGCAGGAAGTGTTGAACTTTTTTCTGACGTGGCCGGACAATACCGGATCCTCGGTCTTGCCGACGGGGATGGTGAACTTCCTGAAAGCGGGCAAGAATCCGCTCGTCGATACCGCATCCATGGATGTCTTTGGCTATCGTCCATTGACCGTGACGACGCCCTTAGTCGGCCTCTCGCCGACGCAGGGGAGTCTTACGCAATTGCAAGCCTTGGCCGAAGAGTTCACGGCCTATTTGTATGCCACGCAACACCAGAACCAAGATCTGGCCAGCGGCACGATTACCGTCCATGGCCAGCCCGAGTGGATTCCCGGACGCTATCTCGATATTCCCGACGTAGGCCGCTATTATCTGCAAGGTGTCAGTGAACAATTTCAGGCGGTCGGGGCCGCTTCGCCCTCCTGGCTGGCCACGCTCAGCGTCGTGCGGGGGCAAGTCAGTAGCCTGGATGTCGTGCCGGATCTCGGGGGATAAACGAACGCGGCCTGGTGCCTCTCATCGAAAAGGAGTGGTGATGATGTCTGACAACGTAATTCGCACAGTGAGTGTAGATCCTGCTGAGTGGAACGCGATGGTGCGCCGGGTACGAGCCCAACCGCCCATTCCGCTGACCATCCCTCCTAACCTCTTCACTCGCGAGGAGTGGGCGCAACTGAAAGCCGGGCTCGCCCCGCTCGCGGAAATACCGGAACGTTAAGCGATGGACGATACCGATCTCTTTAATGGGCACGGCGACGGCTTTGCGCCGCAAGTGGCGCTCCAGGCCAAGGGCGTGGCCTATGCCGAGATCCAAAGCCGGTTGCAATGGGGCAAGGTGGTCGCCCGCCATCCTGAAGCCGGGACGATGGATGTGGCGCTCAGCCAAGGATCGACGCTTCGGGATGTGCCCGTCGCTGGACCGTGGCTCTCCAACACGGCAGGCCAAGTGTACCAACCGCACCACGATCTGGCCGCGCCCTTGCCGAGCACGGGCGGCGTGTGGGATATCCCAATCGCGAGCGGCAAGACGGATCTGTGGGCCATCGTCGGGTTCCTCCAATCGAGTGGCCAGCAGACCACGCCGTCCGGCCCGATCATTCTCGGATTTCTCCCGGATCGCGATGGTCAAATGGTCTTCACGACGCCGGGCTTGGCGGTCTGGCGGCATGAGAGCGGCGTCTACCACGTGACCTATCCGACGGTTGGCCAACATGACGAGTGGCACTGGCCGGACGGGAGTGTCTTGGTGGTGGGCACCGATACGACCCCGGCGACGATGACGAATGAAAACGCGGCCTGGGCTCCCCCGACCACGAGCACTCCGGCGCAGGTGACCTTCACGCATGCCAGTGGCGCACGTCTGACCATCGATCCGAGCGGCAATGTGGCCGTGTCGGCGGCTCCCGGCAAAACGCTCACCTTCAACGGAGGGACTAAGGGAGTCGCCAGAATTGGCGATACCGTCAGCGTGAGTGGCAGCGACAGCGCAGGCGACACCTTTACCGCGACGGGCTCCATCACGAGCGCGAGTACGACCGTCTTGAGCGGCTAAAAGGAGGGATCGTATGGCGACGC
>DAHWKG010000196.1:0-46073 GCA_027343765.1 Sulfobacillus sp. | reverse complement strand
ACGCGCGCCATTACCGCCTTTATCGTCGAGAAGGGAATGCCCGGATTATCATTCGGGAGGCCGTTGGCTAAATTGGGGATCCGCGCCTCCACGACCACCGAGGTCATTTTGGATGATGTGTTTGTCCCCACTAACCATCGTCTGGGGTCCGAGGGTGAAGGCTACATGATGGCGCTCTACCTATTGGATGGGGGACGCATTGGTATCGCGGCCCAGGGTGTGGGGATCATGTCGGCCGCCTTGACCCGGTCGTTGACGTATGCGCGCGAACGACATCAATTTGGCCGGGCGATTGGCCGATTTGAGGGGGTGCAATGGCGGCTGGCCAACATGGCAACCGATCTCCACGCGGCTCGCCTGATGACCTATGAGGCGGCGCGGCATCGCGAGGAAGGGCCGGCGCAACGTCCGTTGTTCGCCATGGCAAAGCTCTTCGCGTCGGAACATGCCGTGCGCCACGCGGAAGACGCCATTCAAATTTTTGGAGGCTATGGATACATGACGGAATATGGCGTCGAACGGCTTTTGCGCGATGCCAAAATTACGGAGATTTATGAAGGCACCTCCGAAATCATGCGTTGGGTGATTGCTTCCCAATTGTTAAAGGAATATGACTTGGACAACATTTGAGAGGGATGAGCGATGAACATCCCGGTGGTGGTCGCGGGAATTACCGGTAAAACAGGCAGTGCCGTGGGGCGAGCGATTCAGGGAGCGCCCGACATGGAGTTGGTCGGGGGACTGTCCCGGACACATGTGGGCGCAGAGCTCAGCGCTCTCTGGGGCGACCCATCAGTCTCCTTGGTGCTCTCCAGCAGTATTTCCGCGATTCCCGTGGAGTACGCGGTACTGGTAGACTTTACGGAACCCGAGTCAGCCTTTACGCGACTGAGCGAGGCTGTCGAACGCGGATGGGATATTGTGGTCGGTACGACCGGTTTTTCGGCCCACGACCGTGCCAAACTGGCAAATCAGGTGGCCGAATGCGGGGTGGGAGCTGCCGTTATTGCCAATTTTTCCTTAGGAGCCTGGGTAGCAGAACAATTAGCCCGAGAAGCGAGTCGCTATTTCCATGCGGTCGAGGTGCTGGAAGGTCATCATGCCACGAAAAAGGATCGGCCTTCGGGTACGGCCCGAGCCATGGCTCAGATGCTTGGCGAAACGCTAGATCGGGATCCCGATGCCATCCCGGTGCATTCCCTTCGGCTTCCCGGTCTTGTGGCTCATCAAGCGGTCGTATTCGGCGCACAAGGGCAAGTACTCACCATCCGCCACGACGTCCATGATCGGACGGCGTACGTCGATGGGGTGCTGGCGACGGTGCGCCGCGTGAACCAACTCGGGGGCCAGCTAGTCAGCGATTTGGGGGCGATTCTGAATCCGACTCGCGACGTTGATTCCTAACCTTCTCACGGGCCAGTTGCCGAAAGCGTTCGCGATATGAGACGGGTGGTTCATGAAGAGATTGAAAGAGTTGGCTTTTCAAGGCATCTAATCCTGGTCGGGCATTTTCCACCAAGGGTTTTTTTCGGGGCATGGCGCACCTCCTGAAGGTTAGGATGTCGTCTGTGGCGAGAGGCTATACAGAAAGCGGCAGGAACCGTCGCGTTGGGCGTGGAAATGTTGACGCGCATAGAGAGGGAGGAAGCAGCGTGAGACAACCGATCTCGTTTGAAGACATCGCGGCGTTCCCCAAGCCTGGTGGGCGGGTACCGATGAATTTTCAGTTTTCCGAGGATGGGCGCCGGGTTTACTATCTTTTTCCGCATCGTGGGGACGAGCTCTCCTTGTTTGTCTTCGATGGAGCGTCGGGGACGTCACGGTTGGTGGCTGAGGCTCCGAAGGAGCCCGGAGAGGATACGTTTGATGAGGAGATGCGGCGTCAACGGGCACGGTTTGCCTGGTCAGGGATTGGTCAGTACCAATGGCAGGCCGGAACCTTGATGATTCCGATGCATGGTCATATTTACATCCAACACGGAGAAGATGGAGGGCTTACGCGGCTTTCGGGCAGTGAGGGTATAGAGGCACCACAGTTAAGTCATAATGGACAGTTCATCGTGGGGGTTTTGGATTCCAGTTTGGTCAAATTGGACGTCGGTAGTGGCGTGGTGGAATATCTCGCCCGTAGTCCCGAAGCCGGCATTACCCTGGGGTTGGCAGAATATGCGGCGCAGGAGGAGTTCGATCGCAGCGAAGGTTTCTGGATAAGCCCCAACGATGAGGATGTGGCTTTGACGGAGGTTGACGAGCGACACATTCCTCGCTATCCAATTGTCCATTTGGATGCGAGCCGGATATGGACCGAAGAGCACCGCTATCCTTTCGTGGGTCAGGAAAATGCGTACGTGCGCCTCGGGATTCGGTCACTCGGCGGGGATGACACCATTCGTTGGATCGATTGGGGGCCGGATGAGCGCTATTTGGTGGATGTGCTGTGGACCTCCCCACGGGATCTTCTCGTGCTGACCATTTCCCGACATCACCAGCATCTGGCCTGGGACCGCTACGACCGTGAGGGAAACCATTTAGGGCGGGTTTATGAGGAGACTTCGGCGCGTTGGATTAATCGGCCGGGGCGCAGTTTTTCGTTGGACGACGGCACTTTGGTCACCAGTACGGAACGGGAGGGACTTCGGCGGGTCCTGCTCGTTTCATCGCACGGCCATTGGCGAACCATTGAGAATCCTCCCGAACAGGCCGTCATCAATATTCTTGCCGTGGATCCAACCCATGAGAATATATACGTACTTGCGACGCGCCGGCGGGCACTGGAGCGCACACTGCTCAAGATTTCTCGGCAAGGCGGATGGGAGGAGATCACGCCCGGCGACGGGTGGCACGCTCTCGCGGCCGAGCGGACAGGTAGAGCCTTTGTCGACCTCCCGTCTAATTTGGATCATGCGCCGACGGCGCGTTGGATTTCCGGGGATGTTTCTCAGGCATTGGTGATTCGTGACAATCCGGTGTCTCGTGAGGACCTCGGATTGACCGCCCCTCGGCTCTTCGCGGTGGAAGTTGAGGATAAGACGGTATTGAATGGGCTCGCCTATATCCCGGAAGGTCCTGCTCCGGCGGCGGGATGGCCCTTGGTGGTGAGCGTCTACGGCGGACCGCACGCTCAGATGGTCATTAACGAGTGGAGTGAAACCGTCGATCTGCAGGCTCAGTGGCTGCAGCAGCACGGATTTTTGGTCATTAAGCTGGACTCGCGGGGAAGCTTCAATCGGGGTCCGGATTTTGAGGGCGTCCTGTTTCGTCGCTTTGGCGAAGTGGAACTGGCGGATCAAATTGCGGGTGTCCGGGAGGCGGGGCGGCTGTGGCCGGTAGACCGGACGCGGGTGGGCATCTATGGTTGGAGCTACGGAGGGTATATGACCTTGCGGGCTCTACTCATGGCCCCGGAGGTGTTTCAGGTGGGGGTGTCGGGCGCACCCGTCACCGACTTTCGTTGGTACGATACCGCTTATACGGAACGGTACCTCGGAACTGACGAAACTAACCATGCCGGGTACGGAAGCACCGATCTCGTTTCCAAGGCGGGTCGTCTCAAAGGAAAGCTCTTGTTAATCCATGGGATGGTCGACGAGAATGTGCATTTTCGTCACTCGGCGGCGATGATCCAGGCGTTTATTGACCACGGAAAGGACTTCGACTTGGTCCTCCTACCGAACTCTCGCCATATGGTACAAGGGCAGAGCAACACGCTCTATCGGATACGACGGACGCTTGAGTTCTTCCAAGAGCATCTCTAGCGATGAGGGCCGGCGTGTCGGGCCCTCCTTAAAATGGCGCAAAATAAAAAAATGGTCGGAGAGACAGGATTCGAACCTGCGACCTCCTGCTCCCGAAGCAGGCGCGCTACCAAGCTGCGCTACTCCCCGACGACCATGGGTTATTATATGACAAGAGGCGTCATTCGTCAATGTGGCAAATAGCTTCAATCACGATATAAGGGCGGTGCGAGGTGCATGAAAGGACTATTGTTGGCAGGAGGAACGGGCAGTCGTTTGAGGCCGCTAACCTACACGGGAGCCAAGCAACTCATCCCGGTGGCCAACCGGCCGATTTTATTTTACGCCATGGACGCCTTGGTCGACGCTGGCATCACCGACGTGGGGGTGATTGTTGGCGACACCAAGAGCGAAGTCATG
The DNA here is from genome assembly GCA_027343765.1 of Sulfobacillus sp. Taxonomy (GTDB): domain Bacteria; phylum Bacillota; class Sulfobacillia; order Sulfobacillales; family Sulfobacillaceae; genus Sulfobacillus_B. Next base: position 41,919 of record DAHWKG010000196.1, on the reverse strand, counting down.
GCGGCGTTAGGCGACGGTAGCCAATTTGGTGCCCGCATCACCTATATTCCCCAATCGGCTCCGCTGGGACTCGCTCATGCGGTCCAATCGGCCCAGGATTTTTTGGGAGATGACCCATTTTTAATGTTTTTAGGTGACAACTTATTGCGGGGTGGCTTGCGGACGTTGGCGGAGCGTTTTCGGAGCGGGGACTACGCGGCGGCTATTCTTTTAACGGCAGTCGACGACCCGCGCCAATTTGGGGTGGCTGTGCTTGATCAGGATCGGGTGGTCCAACTCGTCGAAAAACCCCAAAATCCGCCGTCTAACCTGGCGCTGGTCGGCGCCTATTGCTTTCAGCCCGTCATCCATAAAGCTATCCAACAACTAGAGCCCTCCTGGCGGGGGGAATATGAGATCACCGACGCGATTCAGTGCCTCATCGACTGGAAGCTTCCAGTCGATTCGACACGGGTCGAGGGTTGGTGGAAGGATACGGGGCGGCCAGAAGACGTATTAGAGGCTAATCGCTTGGTCTTGGAAGATCTCAAAACGGCGGTGGAGGGCTTCGTCGATCAGGATAGCCATCTTAGCGGCCGAGTGCGGGTAGAGGAAGGGGCTCAAGTGCTCGGTTCCGACATCCGTGGCCCGGTGACCATTGCGGCTGGGGCGCGAATCGAGGATAGTTATATCGGCCCCTACACGGCCGTGGGCCCTAACGTGGTGATTCGCCGGACGGAAATCGAAAATAGCGTCGTGTTGGCCGAGAGCTCAATTGATGACGTGCACGAGCGCATCGACCAAAGCTTGATCGGTCGCGGCGTGAGTGTGGTCGGGGGCGAGCGGCGGCCAAGGGGGATTCGCTTAGTACTGGGCGACCAAAGCCGTGTCGACGTGTAACCATGAGTTGAGGAGACGAAATCATGAGCAACTTTGGCAAGATTGAAGGGGTCACCGTCAAACAGTTGGTGCGCCACCCCGATGACCGCGGATTTTTTCAGGAAATTTTACGGGATGACGATAACCTCTTGCGGCGTTTCGGACAAGCCTCTTTGTCGATGAGTTATCCCGGCGTGATTAAGGCCTTTCACTATCATGAGCGCCAGGATGATCTGTGGTTCTTTCCTGTCGGGTCCGCCCAAGTGGTACTCCACGATCTGAGGACGGATTCGCCGAGCTACGGTATCACCCAAGTGTTGTACGCGGGGGAAGCCCATCCTATCCTGATCGTGATTCCCGTGGGCGTTGCCCACGGATATCGGGTGCTCGGGTCCAAGCCGCTGATGATTGTCTACTTCACCACGGAATCCTATCGCCCTGACAGCCCCGATGAGAAGCGTCTGGATTGGAACGACCCTCAGATTGGCTTTGATTGGAGCACGAAATATCGTTAGGTAAGCACACGAAGGAGGGTCATTTGTGCGCATCATTGTGACTGGGGGATTGGGATTTATCGGGTCTCACCTGGTGAGACGGCTCCTTCAGGAGCCCGATGTTTTTGTGGACAATCTTGATGCTCTCACTTACGCCGGCAATCTCGCTAATCTTGAGGATCTAAGCGGCCATCCTCGCTATACCTGGCACCATATATCCATCACCGATGTCGATGCCGTTGAAAAGGTATTTTCATCGGTGAAGCCGGATGCGGTGATGCATTTGGCAGCCGAATCCCATGTTGATCGTAGCATCGAACAGGCGATGCCCTTCATTGAGACCAATGTAGTCGGTACCCAAGTTCTGTTGGAAGCGGCTAAACGTCACGACGTGGGACGATTTTTGCACGTCTCCACAGACGAAGTCTATGGAAGTCTCGGCTCCTCGGGGATGTTTCAGGAGGATAGCCCCCTCGACCCCAGGAGCCCTTACTCCGCAAGCAAGGCAGCATCTGACTTGTTAGCCTTGGCCGCGTTTCATACTTACGGATTAAACGTGGTGGTAACGCGGTGCTCAAACAACTACGGACCCTACCAATTCCCAGAAAAACTTATTCCTCTATGGATTACCAATGGTCTCGAGGGGAAACCATGGCCCCTTTACGGGGACGGGCTTAACGTCCGCGACTGGATACACGTCACGGACCATGTGGAAGGGTTATGGCTAGCACTCAAACGCGGCCAGGCGGGGCGCGTTTATAACCTTGGGACGCGCAATGAGCATACCAACCGGGAGGTGGCAGACGCTCTTCTTACCCTGATGGGGCTTCCCGAAGACCAGGTGGTGTCGGTGGCGGACCGGCTGGGACACGACCGCCGCTATGCGATTGATCCCACCCGTGCCGAGACGGAACTCGGATTCCGACCTCGGGTTTCATGGGAAGCGGGACTGCACGACACCGTTCTCTGGTACCGTCAACATCGTCCCTGGTGGGAGTCGATTAAATCCGGCCAATATCGAGACTTTTATGCACGGCACTACCGACAATTGGAGTCGTCTTCGGATGAGTCCTAGAGTCTGGTTGGCGGTATGGGTATCGCGATTGGTGGGGTTTTTGAGTCGGCTTACCGGACGCGGGGGAAGTTCGCTTCCCGGGCTCATCGCGCGCCGCGTTGACCCGAACGTGCTTAGTCGGCTATCGGCTATGCTTCCCCGCGGAGCCCTGTTGTTGACGGGAACCAATGGTAAGACGACGACGGCGGCCATGTTGCGCCATATCCTCGAGGGCAGCGGGCGCACGGTTTTGGCCAACCGCTCCGGTTCGAATTTGATCTTGGGACTGACGGCGACCTTAGTGCAGGCAGAGCGCTGGCGGGTGAGGCCGAGGGCGGCGTTGGCACTATTAGAGACGGACGAAGCCACCATGCCGAAGGCGGCTCAGGAGATTCACCCACGGGCGATCGTGGTGACCAATTTTTTTCGCGACCAATTAGACCGCTACGGCGAACTCTCTACTACGGTCGACTTTGTGGCTCGGGGTATCAGCCAATTGAGCCCCGAAGGCGTTCTGATACTCAATGCGGACGATCCGCAAGTCGCGCGTCTGGACCCCGGGAACAAGCCGGTTCTCTACTATGGGCTTCAGGGCGACCTTTCGCCAGGCACCACCGGTTACGATACGTCGGATGCCCGTTATTGTCCGCAGTGCGGGACAGCTCTTAGCTACGAGCGCCGATTTTATGCCCATTTAGGGCATTATCACTGTCCTGATTGTGGTTGGCGCCGTCCTACCCCGGAGATTTTGGTTACCCGTTGGAGCCGACGGGAGGAAAAAGCATGGTTCATCGTTCATGGTCGGGAATATGTCTTTTCTTGGCGCCTGCCCGGGATCTACAATCTTTATAATCAAGCGGCCGCCGTGGCCGCGGCCGTGGCCTTGGGTGTCGATGCTAGTCGCATTGAGGCGGCATTAGAGCGATTTCGGCCAGCATTCGGTCGCATGGAGTGGGTTCAAGCCGGACAGACCCAGTTGTGGCTTGCCTTGGTGAAGAATCCGGTCGGATTTAACCAAGTTCTTATGGCCGTGAGTGAAGAGGAGTCGGAAAACGCCCGAGGCCTTATCGTCATTAACGACCGCTACGCAGATGGACGGGACGTGTCTTGGCTTTGGGATGTGGATTTTGAGTACTGGATTCCGCGATTGCCTGTGAGCCACTGGTACGTAAGCGGTATTCGCGCCCGTGATATGGCGGTGCGTTTGAAATACGCGGGCGTGCCGGCCGAAAACATGACCGTGCAAGAAGCGGTGCCTGAGCTTCTTGATCGGGCCATTCATGAGACGGCGGGTGGGACGCTCTACGTCCTTCCCACCTACACCGCCATGCTGGAGGTAAGGCAGCAACTGACGCAACAGGGACTGGTGAAACACTTTCGAGAGGGGTAGGAGTTTGAATCAAAAGCTCTATCCGGTAATTGTGGGGACGGCAGGTCATATTGACCACGGAAAGACGACATTGGTCAAGGCGCTGACCGGCCAGGACGCGGACCGTCTTCCCGAGGAAAAGGCGCGCGGCATTACCATTGACCTAGGGTTTGCCCACATGACCCTTCCATCGGGCCAGGCGTTGGCGTTTATCGATGTCCCAGGGCATGAGCGCTTTGTCAAAAATATGGTGGCTGGAGTCCATGGCATGGATGCGGTGATGTTGGTGGTGGCGGCCGACGAGGGTGTGATGCCGCAGACGGAAGAACATCTGGCTATTTTACGGTTGCTCGGGGTGGAACGGGGATTCACGGTCGTGACCAAAGCGGATTTGGTGGACGACGATATGCTCCAACTGGTCGAAGAGATGGTGCGGGAGGCAGCCCAAGGTACCATGTTGGAGTCCGAGCCGATTATTTTTGCGGATGCGGTGTCAGGCCGTGGTTTGGACAAGGTGGGTGACGAGTTGGAACGCGTAGCCGGGACCGTCTCTCGGTCCGCTCAACGGGCCGCCATACGCCTTCCCATCGACCGAGTGTTCACCGTTAAGGGGTTTGGATCGGTCGTCACGGGAACCTTGGTTTCCGGCACGTTAGCAACTGAAGCTAATCTCGAACTCATTCCCAGCGGGGTCAGCGTCCGGGTGCGCGGGCTCCAAGTGCACAACCAAACCGTCTCAACGGTTGAAGCCGGTCAACGCGTGGCCGTCAACTTGGCCGGGATCGAACGGGAGCAGATCGAACGGGGGCAAGTGTTGGTGAGCCCCGGCACGTTGTCCGCCGTAGACGTGGCGGTCGTAGATCTGGAACTCTTGAAGTCGGCGTCCCCGCTTCAGGACAAGACTCGCGTGCATGTCCATGCCGGGACGGCAGAGGCATTAGGGCGAGTGTATTTCTATGACCGTAGCGAATTAGCCCCCGGCGATCGGGTGCCGGCCGAAGTGCGGCTGGAATCGCGGTTGCCGATGAGTCGTCGGGATCGCATCTTAATGCGTTCATATAGCCCGGTAATGACCATTGGCGGGGGTGTCGTGCTTGAAGTCGGGGTGCACCACAAGCGGAAGGAACCGGGGCTCATGGAGCGGTTGACGCGCATGAGGGATCAGGACGACATGGGCTTAGTGGAGTCTTTGTTGAGGGAATCTCCGGAACCACGGTCGCTAGATTGGATCGCACGGCAAAGTAGTCTAACGGTGGATGAAATTCGCCAGGGAATTGCGGAAAACCCGCTGTTAGTGGCGTTGGAGGGGCAACTGATATGGCACCAGCACCCCTTAGAGGAATGGGCGAGTCGGGCGCGGGCATGGGTCTCCGCCTATGTTGCCGAACATCCCATCAAACCAGGAATGCCCAAAGAGGAGTTAAAGGCCAAAATCGCGCCGAAATGGCCACAACGAAACTTTCAAGCGGTGTTGGATAGGGTGCCATGGACGTTGGACCGGGAATGGATTCGCCTCCAATCGGAGCCAGCACCGTTAGATGCGGAGTCGCTCCAGGCGATTGAACGGGTGTACCATACCATTTTGGCGGGGGGGCTGAGGCCTCAGGACTACGCCGAGATTCAAACCGCCACCGGCATTGGTCGGGATCAATTTGATGATATTGTCGAGCATCTCTTTTTAGCGGGACGGTTGCTCCGGTTGGAAGATGGCTTGGCCATTGCCGTCGACGCCTATCAGGAAGGGCGAACGCGGGTGAAGGAGGCGCTAGTGCGTGAGGGACCCTTGAGTACTAGTCAACTGAAGGATGTGCTGGGGGTTAGTCGTCGTCATGCGGTGCTGTTTTTGGAGCTTTTGGACCGGGAGCGGGTGACCCGCCGGGTGGGCGACAGCCGGGAGCTGGTCTCATGATGCAGCGGGTGGAGGTGGCCTGGAGTAAAATGCCCAAAGGGGCCTTTGGGCAAAGCGGCGATAGTATTGAATTGGTCGAGCGGCCCTTAGGAGGGCTCACCCTGATTTTGGCTGACGGCCAAGGCTCGGGACCGGCCGCCCGGCGCATTAGTCGGATGGTTGCCATGCGGGCGGTGCAACTCATTGCCGACGGGTCGCGGGATGGAGCCGTAGCTCGGGCGGTCCAAGACATGCTCTATACCGCCCGGGAGGGGCGGGTCACCGCCACCCTGGCGCTTCTGTCCGTGGACTGGCACACGAGGACTCTGGTGATTGCGCGAAATGCCCCCAGCCCGGTCTTGGTACGTCAAGAGGACCACGTGTTTCGCCTCGAAGGAGGCGCCGAGGTGATCGGAACCTATCGGAAGACGCGTCCGGCCATTACGGAATTGACGGCCACTAAGGAGAGCCTTCTCCTGACGTGCTCCGATGGGCTCTTGCAGGCAGGCCGGCGGTACGGCACGGTTTTTTCATGGGAACCGTGGGAAGCGCGGTTTCTCGCCACCCCAGCAGCGGAAGTCGGGCAACTTGTCGAGGATTTAATGGACCATGCATTGGACCTGGAGAGAGGTCGACCCAACGACGACATTAGTATCATGGCGCTGGGTCTGAAAGGGGAGGATGAGTCTGCTCGCCGAAGCCTCGTGGCCAGCATCCCCTATTAGTCCGTTGGTTTTAGTCGGGGTGTGCGCTGCCGGTAAAACCACGGTGAGCGCCATTTTGACACGCCGTGGGATTTTGGCCAAGTCTGTGGCTCAAGAGCACTCGCGCGTGCCCGACCTGTATCGTCGCTCGGGCCGTTCGGTCATTTTACTCTGCGCGAGCTGGCAGACCGTTCATCGTCGACGCGAGCTCGCTTGGGATCGGGACTTTTATCGCGTGGAGTGGGACCGTCTTCGCCACGCCCGGGATCACGCCTCCCTCATCATCCAGACGGATTGGCTCGATGCGGATGCGGTGGCGGACGTTATTGAGGATTGGTTTAATCGACAAATGGTTGCCGTCGATTGACAGGATATTGCCCCAACGATATAATGAACTGATTTTTTGACAGGAGGCGGGCGGATGCGTCAGAGGAGTATAGCAACATTGCTCGCGCTAATCGCCGTGATCGTTATTGCCGGCGGCTATTTTTCCGTAATTAATCCCATTACCAATCATTTGAAATATGGCCTTGACTTAAAAGGCGGTGTGACCGCCACCTATCAAGCGGAGCCAACCCCTGGCGCACCGGTGAACAAGAACGCCATGGCCAAGGTCAAACAAATTTTGTCCTATCGGGTTAACAAACTCGGCGTCTCCGAACCCGTCATCCAACAGGTCGGTGCGACGCGGATCACGGCCGACTTGCCGGGTGTCAAAAATCCCGAACGAGCCCTGCACTACCTTGGGCAGACGGCTTTGCTGCAGATTAAGGACCCGACATCCAAACACGTGTTGCTCACTGGACGGGATTTGACAGGGGCCACCGCCGCGATGGCTCAGGGGCAATATGTTGTCAACTTAACGTTCAATACTCAAGGGACCAAATTATTTGCGGCGGCGACCAAGAAGTATTTGGGACAACCCTTGCCGATTTACTTGGATGGAAAAGAGCTAGAAGCGCCGACGGTAAAAAACGTCATCACCACCGGTCAAGCGGAGCTCTATGGAAGTTTTTCCACCCTCAAGCAAGCGCAGAAAACGGCGCTCTTGCTTCAGTCGGGTGCGCTCCCGGTCAAATTAAAGGTCTTGAGTGTGGAGACGATTTCGGCGACGCTCGGTCACCAATCGATTGTGGCGTCCGAACGGGCGGCGGGCATCGCCATCATTCTCATCGCGCTAGCCATGATTTTCTGGTATCGCTTGGCCGGTTTGCTAGCGGACATTGCTTTAGGGGTATACGCCTTTATCCTGCTAGGCGCCTTGTGGGCGATTCACGCGACCGTGACCATTCCCGGGATCGCCGGAATTATCTTATCCATGGGGATGGCGGTGGACGCCAACGTCATTATTTTTTCCCGGGTACGTGAGGAGATGGTGGCCGGGAAGACCCCCAGAGCGGCCATTGAAGTGGGATTTCGGAACGCCATTCGAGCTATCATGGACTCGAATGCCACGACCTTTATCGCCGCCATTATTCTCTTCTTCCTGGGCAGTGGTAGTGTTAAGGGGTTTGCGTTGACACTCATGATTGGGATTGTGATCTCGCTATTTACGGCCGTCATTTTAACGCGGCAATTCATCCGACTGGCGGCTGACGCCGGATGGGCGCGCCTTCGGGCCGTCTTTGTCGGTTAGGGGGGCACCATGACCACATTTCATTTGGATTTTCTGAAGCATTGGAAGGTGTGGTTCGGGGTCTCCGCATTGCTATTGGTGGTGGCCCTGTTCGGCATTTTTGTGCGCGGGTTGAACTATGGGATTGACTTTACTGGGGGAACCCAGATGGACCTTCGCTTTTCCCACGCGGTTAGTACCGTGGGCGTGCGTAAGGTGTTGGATTCTCAGCATCTCAACCAGAGCACCATTGTGTACATTGGCAAAGGGCAGCGGGAAGTGTTGATTACTACCCCGACCATTAGCGAACATGAGCGGGGCATCCTGTTGACGAAAATGAAGAGCGTGGCCCCCTATCACGAAGTGTCCACTAGCCGCGTCTCCTCAATTATTGGTCAGCAAACCGAGCGGACCGCTTTGTTGGCGGTGGTGCTGGCGACGGTCGCCATTATTCTCTATATCACCATTCGCTTTGAATTTCGTTTTGCCATAGCCGGGATTATCGCTCTGTTACTCGATGTCATTGTGACGGTGGGCATGGTGGCTCTGATTCACGTCGTGCTTACCAAATACTTCATCATGGCGATTCTTACGATTTTCGGGTACTCCATGAATGACCGGATTATTGTCTTTGACAGAATCCGGGAGAACTTACACAAGCAGAGGAAGAATGAGGCCCTGGATGATGTGGTGAATCGGAGCCTCAATCAGGTGCTCATGCGGTCTATCAATACCTCTACGACGGTGATGCTGGCGTTGGCAGCGCTGTTAGTGCTTGGCGGAGCCACCATTCGGGACTTTTCGGTAACCATGCTTATTGGGGTGTTTTTCGGAACATTTACTTCGCTCTTTATTGCCAGCCCCGTCTGGTGGTTGTGGCGGAGACGCGACGATGCCCGGCGGTTGGGAGCGCGTAAGCCGGCAGTGGATTGATTGACCGCTTGACGGTGACACTATCCCCAGGAGGGATACACGGTGCGGGAGATTGAGAAAGAGGCCGTAAAGTTCTGGAACAGCCCTTGGGCATATCATAGTGCATGGGAAAACGGGCGCGGTGTGCGTGCCCGTTTTCACCTGGAGGATGGCCAATTAGTGGTCGAAATCGAGGCACCTTCGGGGGTTCAAAAGGGGAGCGCTCGCACGGCGGACACGGAGATGCGCCTGGACCTTGGCTCGGAGCAGGTGTTGGTACCATTGCCGAGCCCCGTGGAGCCAGACCTTGAGAAGCATTTGGACTTTTCCGAGGGACCGGCCACAATCGCTCTTCCGCGGCCCGGTTTGCCACGGAAGTCGTGAGCACCTGGTGGCTATGGTTTTTGCTGGTGGCGTTCTTCGCCAATGACTGGCCTTGGTTTCTCATTTTAGTGGCGGTTGCTTGGGTGTTCCATGCGCTTGGCACCATCACTGCGGGGTGGGCAGTCGCTGCCGTGGCGGCGTTGGCGTTGGAGGCGGTACTGTTTTGGCTGCGGCCGCGGAAGAGTACCGGGGCACCGGATGTGGCCATGGAAGGTGCGGCCTTAGGGGGATCGGTGATCCTTTGGGGCACCTTTGCCGGTCTTGCCATGTGGCAAGCGGCGCTCGGTTTTGACGCGGCCTCGCGATTGCATACGTTGGTGAAAACGGGGGGCTACCGGGTCCTCTTGAGGAGCCTTCGGGCAGTGGCGGGGGTCGTCTTCCTGCTGGCCTATCATGGCCTTGGGCCCAGGTAGGTCTGCTACAATAGAAACGGAAGATAGGGATAACCATGAGCCAGAATGCGGGCGGCGACGAGCGGGGCCGGGCGGCGCGCGGCAACTTAGCCTTCAACCTGTTGCTGATGGTATTGAAGCTGACCGTCGGCATTGTGGGTCACTCCGAAGCCTTAATTGCTGACGGGCTGCATAGTGGGGCGGATGTCTTCTCCTCACTGGCCGTCATTTTTGGCCTGGTAGTCGCCGGTCGTCCACCGGATTCGGGCCATCAGTATGGCCACGCCAAGGCGGAGGCCATTAGCCAAAAGGTTGTCTCCGTGCTATTGCTATTGGCGGGGCTGGAGGTGGCCAATTCGGCCATTGCCACTATTGGCCATCCCGGGCCGCCTCCGAGTTGGATAACCTTGGGGGTGGCGCTGGTGGCCATGGTTCCTAAAGCTTTTATGGCCGTGAGTCAACGCCGTCTGGCTCGGCGTACGGGTTCCCACGGCATTCTCGCTGCAGCGACGGACAACCAAACCGATGCGTTGGCATCATTGGTCGCAGCCTTGGGGATTCTTGGCTCTCGACTCGGGTATCCGGTCGGGGATAGCATCGCGGCGTTGGTGGTGGCGGCGTTGGTGATGTGGGCGGGAGTGGATGTGTTCCGGACGGCTGCCGTGGATTTAATGGATCCCGCCGCCGATCCCGAGACCAGCCAGCAACTCCTTCAACTGGCAGCCCGAGTTCCGGGCGTTGTGACCGTCGCGTCAATGCGCTCACGCCTTAATGGGGCCCGTATTTTTGTCGATTTGGAAATTGATGTCGATCGCCATTTGAGTCTCCTTGAGGCCCATACGATTGCCCATGCGGTCGAGCGCGCACTATATTCTGATGCGCGGGTGGAAGGGGTTACCGTTCACGTCAACCCGGCCGGAGAGGATGGAGATGGGTGAAGAATCAAATGTTTTGGCGCCCGCCGCTCGACCCCGAGCACGTGGAGGCGGCCCAATCGTGGGGGATACCGTCATGGCAGGCCTCCTTTCTATTGCAGCGAGGGTTCGATGGCCAAGGCACGTTGGCCGACCTGGATGGGAAGAGGGAGTTGCCGTCGCCTTGGGATTTGCCGGGCATGAGGGAAGCGGTGTGGTCGATTCGTCATGTGCTTGAGTCAGGCGGGCGCGTTCGGGTCTATGGCGACTACGATGCCGATGGTGTGACAGCCACGGCGGTGTTGGTCCGCGGTCTTCGCTGGCTAGGCTACGAGAGTCAGGTGGACTGGTACATACCCAATCGGTTCGATGAGGGTTATGGTCTCAATGTGGAGGCTGTGTGGCGGGCCCATCAAGATGGGATTCCTCTGTTAGTGACGGTGGACTGCGGTTCCAGTTCTCCCGAGGCGGCGGACTTGGCTCGGTCGCTGGGGGTTGGTTTGGTCATCACCGATCACCACGCGTTGCCCGACCGTCATCCAAAGGCCGACGCGTTGGTCAATCCTGAACTTATGGCGGAACCTGATCGGGTGTCCGGAGCGGGAGTAGCACTGCAATTGGTGCGCGCGTTAGGTGAGGGGGAGGCGGTTCCGGCCCTTTTGTATGGGCTTGCGGCTTTGGGCACGGTGGCGGATGTGGTGCCTCTCAAAGGGACTAACCGGGCCCTGGTGACGAAAGGGCTCGATGCGATTCAAGCCGGCCTAGTGCCGGGGTTGACCGTGATGTTTGGGGCGGAAGGACGGGAGATCGGCCGAGCCTCTTCCACAGATTTAGCGTATTTCGCCGGGCCTCGCCTCAACGCCGCCGGCCGTATGGGAAGCGCCGAGGCCGCCTGCGAGCTCTTGCTCTCTGATGCAATCGAAGAGCTTCGGCCTTTGGCAGATCGGCTAATGGCCTTAAATCGGGAGCGCCGGGACGTGGAGCAAAAGATTCTAGCCGAAGCTTGGACGCGTATCCCTCGGGACCATGCCGGTCGCATCTATGATTTCCCGGTCATCGCCGGAGAAGGCTGGCATCAGGGTGTGATTGGCATCGTTGCCTCCCGCTTTCGCGAGTGGCTCCGAAGACCGGTGGCGGTCGTGGCTTGGAATGGCGGCGAGGGTAAGGGATCGGCCAGGGGAGTGCCGGGATTCAACTTGATTGCCCATCTCCGCGGGGCACCGGAGCTCTTTTCAAAATTGGGTGGGCATCCAGGCGCGGCGGGATTTAGTCTCCCTAAACGAGACGCGCGGGAGCTCTCAGAACGGCTCAGTCAGGGTTTTCCAGCAAAGGCTCGCCAGGACCAATATCGGGGCTATCGGTACGATTTGAGTTTTGAGGCTGAGGCCATCCCCGACGATTTAATAGACCAGGTGCGGTCCTTGGAGCCCTATGGACAAGCGTTTGAGGCCCCGCGATTTTTGATTCGGGGGACGATTAAGACGTCTCGCACCATGGGTGCGGATGGAAAGCACCTCAGTTTTGAACTCACGCAACATGGGATTCGGGCTGTGGGATTCGGACTGGGATGGCAAAAGCCAGCGTTGCCGTCGGGGGCGGCGGTACGATTTCTGGCCAGCCTGGAGACCAACTGGTACCAGGGGCGGTCATCGCCTCAGTGGCGGGTAGACGTGTTGGAAGGCGAGCCCCCTCGGGTGTCCGTAGACGTGCGACGCGGCTTGCCCGAGCCGCTACCAGAGCGCATTATCTGGGTGGTTGACAGCGACCGTGCGGTGAGTGAGTGGGCCTTGAAGTTGGGCGCCGGCGCGTATCGTGCCTCACGACCGCTGGGTGAATTGCTCGCCATGGAGGAAGAAGCGCGGCGGGGGCTTTTGACTCAACTGGTGGTGTCTCAATGGCGGCCCTGGCCACGATTGCCCGGATGGGCGGACGCGGTGGTCTGGCGATGTTCGCCCAGAAACCTCACCAAATGGGAAGAAGCGGCCTGGCTCTTACGTGATCTCTCGGGTGCCTGGATTGCTTCTCCAAAGTCCCCCGGCTCGGAGCGGAAACGGCGACGGCTGTCGGTCAACCGTGAGCGCCTGGTGCGGCATTGGCGGGCTTGGCAGGCGGGGGCACCCGGCCTTATACCGGGTCGGGCCATCTTCCAGGAACTGGAGATGGATCCGAAGACGGTGAGGCCAGGGGAGCGCCGGCGGCTCGAGTCGAGCTATGTGATGCGCCGGGCCCTTCAGGAGATTGAGCAGGATCGCGAGCCCAACGGATTGGATTAAAGAGAGAGGACGAGAGGTATGGCGTGGATGGACTATCTTCGAGCGATTCCCGACTTTCCTCAACCAGGGGTCCTGTTTCGCGATGTCCTGCCGGTATTGGCGGAGGCATCGGCGTTGAAGGAAGTGCTCGACGGCCTCGAAGGGCTGGTGAAGCCGCTAGCACCAGAGGCGGTTTTCGGGCCCGAGGCTCGGGGCTTCTTGTTGGCGGCGCCATTGGCGGATCGCCTCAGCGCCGGCGTGGTGCCCGTCCGTAAGGCGGGAAAGTTGCCGGACCCTGTATTTCAAGAACGGTATACGTTAGAATATGGGGAAAACCAATTAGAAGTGGAAGACACGTCGGCGTTTAAAGGACGTCGGATTTTGATTGTTGACGACGTCTTGGCGACGGGCGGCACCGTTCTGGCGTGTGCCCATTTGGCCCATCGCCTGGGCGCCCAGATTGTGGGGTTTGCGTTTTTGATCGAGTTGGAGGCGTTGAACGGGCGTAGCCGTCTGGATGCCATCGATGCTCCCATCTTAACGCTGACGACATTGTAGATGAAGGGGGAGAGCCGCATGACCGGTGTCGAACTGGTGGAACAGTTCGGCTTTCGCGCCCATTCGCCGGAGGCCGAGCAAATCGTGCGCGCTCTGACCTTTGCCGAGGAAGCTCACCGTGGGCAAAGCCGAGCCTCGGGAGATCCGTATGTGGCTCACCCGCTCGCAGTGGCGTCGATATTGGCGGATTTGAAGATGGATGCCCCGACCGTCACCGCGGCGCTCTTGCATGACGTGGTGGAGGACACCGCCTACACCCTTCAGGACATTGAAGAGCGCTTTGGGACAGAAGTGGCGCAGTTGGTCGATGGGGTCACGAAGCTCGACCGCTTGGAAGCCCGTACGCGCGAAGAGGAACAGGCGGAAAATCTTCGCAAAATGTTTTTGGCGATGGCCAAGGACATCCGGGTGATTTTGATAAAACTGGCGGACCGCCTGCACAATATGCGCACGTTGAAACATCTTACGGCGGACCGCGTTCAGCGGATTGCCAAGGAGACCATGGAGATTTATGCGCCGTTGGCCCACCGCCTAGGAATTTTTCGGATTAAGTGGGAACTGGAGGATCTGGCCTTCCAACATCTTCAGCCGGCGGCCTTTCAAGAGATGAAGGAGCTGGTGGCCAAAAAGCGCCAAGAGCGTGAGGCGGCGGTGGAGGCTGTGATTGCCGAGCTCAACCAGCGTGTCGAGATGGTTGGGATGGTGAGCGAGGTGTCCGGCCGCGCCAAGCACCTCTATAGCATTTACCAAAAAATGTATAAGCAGGGCAAGGATTTTGGCGAGATTTATGATTTGATGGCCGTCCGGGTGTTGGTGGAATCGGTCAAGGATTGCTACGCCGTCTTGGGACTGGTTCACTCATTATGGAAACCGGTTCCGGGGCGCTTCAAAGATTATATTGCCATGCCCAAGTCCAACCTCTATCAAAGCCTTCACACCACCGTGATTGGTCCTCACGGGGAGCCCATTGAGGTGCAAATTCGCACGTTTGAAATGCATCATACCGCCGAATACGGGATTGCAGCTCATTGGCGGTATAAAGAAGGCGGCCGTGGGGATCGGGATTTTGAGCAAAAGCTCTCCTGGTTGCGTCAGCTCTTGGAGTGGCAACGGGATATGCGCGATGCATCCGAGTTTATGGAGACACTCAAGGTCGACCTCTTCAGCGATGAAGTGTTTGTCTTCACCCCTAAAGGCGATGTGATTGATTTACCCGCGGGGGCGAATCCCATTGATTTTGCCTATCGCATTCACACCGACGTCGGCAATCACTGCGTGGGCGCGAAGGTTAACGGGCGGATTGTGCCTTTGTCCACACCACTGGAGAGCGGTGACATTGTTGAGGTCTTAGTCAACCGAAAGTCACCAGGCCCCAGCATTGACTGGCTGTCGATGGTCCATACCTCGCAGGCGAAAACCCGTATTCGGCAGTGGTTGCGTCGGGAGCGCCGTCAAGAGCATCTGGCTCGGGGGCAAGAGATGCTTGAACGAGAGATGCGGCGCCAGTCCTTTAACTTGCCGAATGATCGGTTCTTGGAGTTCGTGAGAAAGCTGGGCTATGCCTCGGTTGAGGATTTGGCCGTGGCCCTGAGCGAGGGCAATACCACCGCACCGGTAGTGCTAGCGCGGGTTCGCGAGGAAATGGCCCGTGACCAGCGTTCCCAATCCGTGGTCCCCTTGCCGGCGAAACGAAAGCCTGAGAAATCCGGGGACGCCTCATCCGTGCTGGTTCGCGGTGAAGGTCGCATGTTGACGCGGTTGGCACGCTGCTGCCAGCCGGTGCCAGGGGACCCTATCATTGGCTTTTTGACGCGAGGAAGAGGCGTGTCCGTGCATCGTCTGGGTTGTCCCAATGAGAAGGAATTGGCCCGCGATCCGGAGCGATTGATTGAGGTCAGTTGGGATGTGGCCGGGGATACCCTGGCGCGCCATCCGGTTGAGCTGCGCGTCTACGCGTGGGACCGCCCGGGGCTTTTGGCCGACGTTGCTAATGCCGTGGCCGACTCCAATATCATTTCCGCGAAGGCTCGTGGGTTCCGGGACCGTACGGCGGTCGTGGACGTGCACTTGGAAGTGCAAAACTTAGCGCAGTTGACCCATTTAATTGGTAAGCTGGAAGGGCTTCCTTATGTGCAACGGGTGGACCGGGTCAGTCGGGAGCGGGCCTAGTGCGGGCAGTGGTACAGCGCGTTCACGAGGCTCGCGTGCACGTTGATGGGTCGATGGTGGGGCAGATTGGACTTGGCCTTTTGGCGCTTTTGGGAATATGCCACGGCGATGGGGAACGTCAGCTCACGTGGCTCGCTGACAAAATTATAGGCCTTCGCATCTTTTCCGATGCTCAAGACAAAATGAGCCGTTCCTTGAGAGATGTTGATGGTGGACTATTGGTCGTCTCGCAGTTTACCCTCTACGGGTCGGTAGCCCGCGGACTCCGTCCCGACTTTCAACGGGCGGCCTCGAAAGATCAGGCCCGACCCCTCTACGAGGCCTTCGTGGCCCGCTGTCGCGAGCGTGGACAGGCGGTGGAGACCGGCGTGTTCGGAGCACGTATGGAGGTTTCCTTAACGAACTTTGGGCCGGTAACCCTAATACTGGATACAGATGAGGTGATGGGCGATGGCAAATGAGGACTATCAGACGGCGCGGGGCACGCGGGACGTGCTGGCACCAGAATCGTGGCAATTTGAAGCGCTCCGCCGCATCGCCTTAGATTGGGCTCGACGCTTCGGTTACGATTTGATTGAGACGCCGATCTTTGAAAAGAGTCCGGTGTTTCTCAAAGTTGGTGAATCCACCGATATCGTCCAACACGAGAGCTACCGCTTTCGGGATGCCGGTGGGGATGATTTAACTCTACGACCGGAGGGGACGGCGGCCGTGGCTCGCGCTTACGTGCAACATGGGTTGGCGCAGGCCCCGCAACCGGTCAGGCTTTGTTACGTGGGGCCAATGTTTCGCCGGGAGCGCCCGCAGGCCGGACGCTATCGCCAGCACAGCCAATTTGGCGCGGAGATCTACGGTTCGGATTCGCCATTGGCGGATGCGGAGGTGATGTTATTAGCCGTTCAGGTCGTGGACGCGGCCGGGCTTCGTCATCCCGTGGTCCGCGTGAACTCCATCGGCTGTGACATCTGCCGGCCTCGTTATCGCCAAGCGCTTATCGACTACTTTGAATCCCGACGGGGATCCTTGTGCCGCGATTGCCAGACGCGTCTTGAGCAAAATCCCTTACGGTTGTTGGATTGTAAAATTGACGTGGACATTAAGGCCGGAGCACCAGACTTAAAGGACTTTTGGTGTGAGGACTGCCAGACCCATATCGAGCACGTGGTGGACGCCGTTCAAGCGGCCGGCATTGAGATCCACCGCGATCGCCACTTGGTTCGGGGACTGGACTATTATACCCGGACGGTTTTTGAAGTCGGGCATCCCAGCCTGGGTGATCAGGTAGCCCTATTTGGTGGGGGCCGCTATGATGGGTTGAGTGGCCGCATGGGGGGGCCTTCGGCCCCGGCGGTGGGTTTTGGTATGGGGCTGGAGCGTCTCCTCTCGGCGCTACCCGAACCTTTAGACGATGGGGAACCTCGGCGAATTTATGTCGCCCACTTGCCCAGCTTCGAGGATACGGCCTATGAGTTGGCGATGACGCTCCGCCGTCAAGGGTTGGCTGCTGACGCGGATGTGATCGGGCGGTCATTGAAGGCGCAGTTGAAGGATGCCAATCGCCGGGCCAGCTGGGTAGTAATTGTGGGTGGTCAAGAATGGGAGAACGGCACCGTGAGCGTCCGCAACTTAGCGACCGGAAGTCAAGAGCTTGTTTCTCGGGATCAGCTCGTGCGATATCTCGGTGACCAATTACAGGAGGCCAAAGAATGACGGGGCGAACCCATTATGCGAGTGAGGTCAATTTAGAAGAGGTAGGTCGCCGGGTGACGGTGGCCGGGTGGGTGCATCGCCGTCGCGACCATGGAGGTCTCGTATTCATCGATTTGCGTGACCGTACGGGGTTGGTGCAAATTGTTGCGGAACCTCAAAATCCCGCCTTTCAGACGTTGGATCGGGTGCGTTCCGAGTACGTCGTTGGGGTGAGTGGTACGGTTCGTCCGCGTCCGGAAGGGATGGTCAATGCCGAATTGGCGTCAGGGGCGGTGGAAGTCGTGCCCGAGGAGGTGACGGTTTACTCGGAGTCGAAGACCCCCCCATTCAATATCCCAGATGCCCGAGAGGTTGACGAGCTTCTTCGGCTCAAGTATCGATACCTGGACTTGCGCCAGCCGCGGCTCACCTACAACCTTATTCTGCGCGATCGGGCGCTCATGACCATTCGTCACTTTTTCCACGATCATGGCTTCTTAGATGTGGAAACGCCGTCTCTGGCGCGGTCGACGCCCGAAGGCGCCCGCGACTTTCTCGTCCCCAGCCGGACACAGCCCGGCCAGTTTTACGCTTTGCCACAAAGTCCGCAGATATTTAAGCAGCTTTTGATGGTGGCGGGGATTGACCGCTACTATCAAATCGCGAAGGTATTTCGGGATGAGGATCTGCGGGCTGATCGGCAGCCGGAGTTTACCCAAATCGACGTGGAAATGTCCTTTATGGATCGCGAGAGTATTCTTAATCTCATGGAGCAGATGTTGGTGACGTTGTTTCAGGAAGTCTTGGATGTCTCGTTAGATCGTTTTTTGCGCATGAGCTGGACTGAGGCAATGAGGCAATACGGGTCCGACAAACCCGACTTGCGTGCGGGCGGCCCGCTGGTGGATCTGACGGCGGTCGCAAAGAAACTCGACTTTGCGGTGCTGCGCGATGCCGGGCACGTGGTGGGGGTTCATCTGCCCGAATATCAGCCTTCGCGTAAGGAGCTCGATGAATGGGTCGAGCGTGCACGCGAGCTTGGGGCCGCCGGGTTGGTGTGGATTGTCCGGGGCTTGGACGGGACCTACCGTTCATCGGCCGCAAAATGGTTGGGTGAACCGGGAATGGCAAGTCTTTGTCAGGCGGCTCGGGTCGAGGCTGGAGATACCTTGTTGGTAGCGGCTGGAAACGCATGGCAGCCGTTTGAGGTGGCCGGTCAACTGCGGTTGTTGTTTGCCCGCCAGCAAAAACGCCTGGAAACGGGGTGGCGCTTTCTCTGGGTTACCGACTTTCCCCTCTTTGAATGGTCTGAAGAGGAAGGGCGCCACGTCTCCGCTCATCACCCCTTTACCATGCCGCATCCGGACGACCTGGAGCGTTTGGAATCGGATCCCGCGTCAGTGCGGTCAGAGGCATACGATGTGGTCCTAAACGGTACAGAACTGGCTTCCGGATCCCTTCGTATTTATCAACCGGACCTACAGGCGCGAATCTTCCGGGTGCTGGGGTTGAGCGAGGAGGAAACGGCAGCGAAATTCGGATTTCTGTTGGACGCATTCCAATATGGTGCTCCCCCGCATGGGGGTATTGCCTTTGGTTTGGACCGCCTGCTGATGTTGATGGCAGGCGAAGAGAGCATTCGGGACGTTATCGCCTTTCCCAAAACCGCTCGGGGTACCGACCCCCTCATGAACGCGCCAAGCGAGGTGGGGGAAGAGCAACTACGTGAGGTGCATCTCACCATCCGCCGGTGACCGTGAGGGCGCCCGGAGATCTTCTCCGGGCGCCCTCGATGACGGCTTCACCGTACGGCCGTCGGGATGAAGAGATCCACGATGCCGATGACAAAGGCGGCAATTAGGGCCCCGAGAATGGTCACGTGCATTCCTGGCACGACAATCTGTGCGAGGTAGATGACGGCGGCTGATACCAAAAAGCCGACAATTCCACGCCCGTAGGGGGAAACATGTTTGCCGAACAGAGCCTCAACGATGTAACCTACCAAGGCAATCACTAACGCGGCTAGCAACGCCGACCAAAACGTGAGATGGGAAAATCCCGGGACAATGTAGCCTAATAGCATCAACACAATGGCTGAGACAACGAAACGGACAATAGCTCCGACCCAATTCATCTCCATATCACCTCCTCAAGCACGCCGTACGCGTAGTGTGCCACGGTTCGCGGGGAATATTCTTTGATACTTTTTTCCCCTCCGGGCAAAGCTGTTAGTGGGCCTTTGTGCCCTCACTCATACCGGAGGAGGGGATCGTTTTGGCAAAAGGCGTGCCGTCTTCCTTCCAGGAGCTCAAGCAGAAAACTCGAGAGCGGATTCAACGCGGTGACCACGACGTGAAGTCGGATGTCATCGAGATGGGTAACGCCATGCAACAGGCTGGCGTTGAGCCGAAGAGTGCCCAGGACCGGATGGCGAAACGGGCCTGGAAGGCTGCGGGCCCTGAAGAAAAGGAGAAATTGGCCGGCATCGTGACCAACATGGCCAAAAATGACTCCGATCTCCAATAGTTCCGCGAGTGGACTCCCACTGAGGGCGGCAACCCCGCCCTCAGATGGGATATGTTTCGGGTTGCGTGAGCCAAAGCGCGCTCGTATAATGAGACCAATCGATTCCCTGCTGTGTTCGGGACCAGACCGATATGTTTTGAGCCAACACCAAAACATAGGGAACCTGATCTTGGCTGGCGGCCGTCCTGCCCCGCGTTAACGGGGACTGCGAAAGTCAGCCGGAGGTGCCCACCTGCTAGCGGCAGGTTCAAAACGTCGGGCGTTGCGGCATGGCGGGGTAGGTGTGAGGAGGCGAATTGTGCCTCCTCTTTTATTGTCGTCGGCGTGGAATGCCGGTAAGATAGAGGGAGTATTGGAGGGACAATTGATGGCTGAACATACGATCACTGCCGATGAAAACAATTTTTCCGAGATTATTTCGAAAGAGCAACCCGTTTTAGTAGACTTTTGGGCCACTTGGTGTATGCCCTGTCGGATGGTGTCTCCGATTTTGGATGAGCTGGCTGCCGAACGCCAAGGGGCGCTGACCGTGGCCAAAGTGAATGTGGATGAAAATCCCTCCATCGCCTCGCAGTACGGGGTGATGAGCATTCCCACCATCATCCGTTTCCAAGGAGGGTCTGAAACGGCCCGTGTGGTGGGGGCGTTGCCCAAAGCGGAACTTCTGAGAAAGCTTGGACTATGATGCGGATGGCAGATTTGCGGTCCGATACCGTCACCAAGCCTTCCGCGCCCATGCGCCAGGCCATGGCTCGGGCTGACGTGGGTGATGACGTTTATGGGGAAGACCCGACCGTCAATCGTCTCGAAGCCTTAGCGGCGGAGTTGCTGGGCAAGGAAGCGGGATTGTTCGTGCCTACTGGGACGATGGCCAATCAGGTCGCTATTCTCGCTCATACCGACCGTGGTGACGAGCTCTTCATCCATCGTGATAGCCACGCCTATTACTATGAAGGGGGTGGAGCTGCGCTCTGGGCGGGCGCCATGCTCACTTTGCTTGACGGCGATGAAGGGCTATTTTCGGCTGACTCTTTGGAGAGAGCGGTGCGACCGGCTAATATTCATCATCCACGGCCGCGGCTTGTCTCCTTGGAGAACACTCATAATCGCGCGGGCGGTGCCGCCTTATCCTCCGAACGCCTAGATCCAGTGATGGACCGGGCCCACGCCCTCGGGCTTCGGGTGCATATGGACGGGGCGCGGTTGTTCAATGCGGCCGTGGCCCTCAACGACTCGCCGGAACGCCTGGTTAGCCGTGCGGATTCCGTCTCGATCTGCCTATCGAAGGGATTGGGAGCGCCGGTGGGGTCGCTGGTGGTCGGAGATCGGGCTTTTATTGAGGTGGCACGCCGCTATCGCAAATGGCTGGGGGGTGGTATGCGGCAGGCGGGCGTCTTGGCGGCGGCGGGAATTTTGGCGCTTCAGAATCGGGAACGGCTTCAGGAGGATCACCGACGGGCGCGGGCCCTTTGGGAGGGGCTCCGTGAGTTAGGCTACGAGGCCTGGCAGCCATCCATACCCACCAATATGGTGATGGTGAATACCCAGGGGCCCGCCGAAGCACTGGTAAACGCCGCCCGTGAACGGGGCGTGCTATTTGGCACCATGGGAGAACGTTTGGTGCGATTGGTCACCCATCTGGATGTCCACGATGAGGACGTGACCCAGGCACTTGAGGTTTTTGGGTCGCTCAGAGGACTGGAACCGAATGCCTGATGACTTATTTTCTGACGTGGGCGAGGAGCGCCGCCGGGAGGCGGCCCCCTTACCCTCGCGATTGCGCCCGGAGACCCTTCAGGATGTGATCGGTCAGGAACATGTGACGGCGCCCGGAGGGCTACTCCATAGCATGGCGGCAGGGCGCTTGCGTTCCTCCATCTTTTATGGTCCCCCCGGAACGGGGAAAACCACCGTGGCAGAAATTCTCGCCCGTACCGCGAAAATGGCCTATGTCCCGTTGTCGGCCGTAACGACGGGTATCGCGGACGTGCGCAAGGTCGCCGAACAGGCCAAGAGCCGCTGGGGATTGGAAGGGCGGGGGACGGTGGTGTTTTTGGATGAAATTCACCGTTTTTCTAAGAGCCAGCAGGATGTGCTATTGCCCTTTGTGGAAGATGGCACGTTCATTCTGTTGGGAGCTACCACGGAAAATCCTTGGGTGTCACTCAACAATGCCTTAATTTCCCGATGCCTTTTGGTGGAGTTTCGGGCCTTGGATACCCAGGCCATCCAGAAGGTGTTGGAGCGGGCCTGGGGGCGCCGAGTTCACTGGTGGCACGACGGGGTCGTGGACAAGGGCGTGTGGGAGGCCATTGCATCCCGGGTGGGCGGCGACGCTCGCATGGCCTTAACCGTGCTGGAGCGACTGACGGTATTAGCCGACGGTCAACAAGCCACCCGGTTGACCCACGAGCAACTGGATCAGGTGTGGAAGGATTTTGCCTTTTATTACGACCTCCACGGGGACAAACATTATGATCTCACCTCAGCCTTCATCAAAAGCATTCGTGGTTCGGATCCAGACGCTGCACTTTACTGGATGGGACGCATGCTAAAAGGCGGGGAAGACCCGCGCTTCATTGTCCGCCGCCTGCTGGTGCACGCAGCTGAAGATGTCGGCTTAGCCGATCCCAATGCCCTACTGATGGCGCATGCTGCCTCTTCGGCGTTGGAGACGGTGGGGCTTCCCGAGGCGCGCATCCCCATCGCTCAGGCGGTGATTTACCTGGCCATGGCTCCGAAATCCAATAGCGTCGTAGAGGCCTTGGCGACACTTGACGAGGCGTTGGAGCGCTGGCCTAACGCGCCGGTGCCGGACGCCATTCGGGACCGCCATTATAACCCGCGCTTAAAGGAACCGTATCGCTATCCGCATAATGCCCCCGATCACTTTCTTCCCGATCCTCATGTTCCGCCGGAGCTTCAGGGACTGGAGCTCTATCACCCCACCGACCAAGGGGATGAAGGGGCCTTGGGCCCTCGGCTTAGCGCGTGGCGAAAAAAGCGGCGCGAACACCAGGGGTGATCTGTCGATATTTTCTCGAATCTCCGCCGATACTGACAGTTTCGGTTTAGTCCGGGTATCTGATGTATACTCGACATGAGGCTCGCCCTTCGGGCGGCCATTCGAGGGAAATAACCCGTGGAGGGGATCGCGATGGCTCAACCCCTGGAATCGACGGCCGCTACTCGGCCCGAAGGTTCCGCGAAGAAGCAAAAGCCATATTGGGTAGAGCCCTTGATTACCATGGTGGTCTTGGGTATCTGGGTGCTTTATTCATTATGGGAAGTTTTTACTCACAATTCCGGTACGTATCAAAACTATATTTCACCGTATTTTTCACCCGGCGTGGGTAAATGGTTCGGATGGCATCTGCTTGATGGCCTGTACGTCGCCTGGGTGCCATTTTTATTCCGGTTTTCCTGCTATTATTACCGGCGTGAATATTACCGAGGGTTTTTCTGGGACCCACCCGGCTGTGCGGTGCATGACAAGCCGCGTCCGCGATATAGCGGCGAGACCAAATGGCCGTTGGCGATTAACAATCTGCACCGCTACTTCTGGTATTTGGCGTTTATTGTTCTGGTCTTCCTCTGGAAAGATGCGGTGCAAGCGTTCTTCTTTAAGAATGGGTTTGGCATCGGCATTGGTAGTTTATTGCTGCTGATTAATGCGGTTTTGCTCACCTTCTATACTTTTTCTTGCCATGCGTTCCGTCATATGGTAGGTGGCAAGAAGGACTGCTTCTCGTGCGACGGCAAGCCGACCCGGAGCTATAAGTTGTGGCACCGGGTGTCTGGGTGGAATGTGTTTCACGGTACCTGGGCATGGGCTTCGCTGGCATCGGTGTGGGCCGCCGATCTTTATATTCGACTTCTCTCTATGGGAGTCATTCATGATGTGAGGTTTTTCTAACGATGGCACACGAAGCCTATGAGACTCACGATTACGACATTATTGTCATTGGAGCGGGCGGTTCCGGGCTCCGGGCGGCCGTTGAGGCGTCCAGCGTTCCTGGCGTCAAGGTGGCGGTCATCACCAAGTCGCTCTTGGGCAAAGCTCACACGGTGATGGCGGAAGGCGGGGTGGCCGCCTCGTTTGGCAACTTGGATGCCCCTGATGGTTGGGAAACGCACTTTTATGACACCATGCGCAGCGGCCACTTTATCAACGATTACCGGATGGTGGAGATTTTCGCCAAAGAGGCGCCGGATCGGGTGTTGGAGTTGGAGACTTGGGGTGCGGTTTTTGACCGAACTCGGGAGGGCCGGATTATGCAGCGGCCTTTCGGTGCCCACTCATTTCGACGATTGTGTCACATTGGTGACCACACCGGATTGGAACTCATCCGCACCATGCAATATAAGGCGCTGCACAGCGGCATTGATGTGTTTCAGGAAGTGACCATGACCAAGCTCTTGGTAAAAAACGGCCGGGTCGCGGGAGCTTTTGGATATTTCCGCGAAGATGGGCGGTTTGTGTTGTTCCGGGCTCGAGCAGTGGTGCTGGCCACCGGCGGATGGGGCAAAATTTTTAAGGTCACCTCCAATTCCTGGGAAAGCACCGGTGACGGTGCCGCGCTGGCGTTCCGGGCTGGAGCCAAGCTGAAGGACATGGAAATGGTGCAGTTTCACCCCACCGGCATGGTGTGGCCTCCCGGGGTGCGCGGCATTTTGGTCACCGAGGGCGTGCGCGGTGAGGGGGGGCTCTTGTATAACTCCGAGGGCGAGCGCTTCATGCAGAAATATGACCCGGAGCGGATGGAGCTTTCCTCGCGTGACGTGGTGGCCCGGTCTATCTTCAAAGAGGTACAGGCTGGGCGGGGGACTCCGCACGGCGGTGCCTGGCTGGACATTAGCCACAAGGGTCCCGAATACGTGAAGGCTAAGCTCCCAGGGATGTACGAGCAATTTCTTACCCTGGCTGACTTGGACATCACGCGCGAGCGCTTTGAAGTGGCACCGACGTGTCACTACACGATGGGCGGGCTTCAGGTGGATCCAGAGACGTGTGCCACGAATCTGCCGGGATTGTATGCGGCCGGTGAAGTCGCATGTGGCTTGCACGGAGCCAACCGTTTGGGCGGCAACTCCCTATCGGACCTCTTGGTATTCGGACGACGGGCTGGTCTAGGAGCGCGTCAATATCTAGAGGGCGCGGACGATTTTGCCCCGGTGGATGAGGCGGAATTGAACGCGGAGATGGACCGGGTACTGGAGCCGTTCGGACGCGAGGGCGGGGTCAACCCCTATAAGGTGCACGAACGCCTTCAAGAAATCATGACCAATCACGCAGGTATCATGCGTTCTGGTCCCGTTCTCGAAGAAGGACTTAGCAAGCTTCTGGCGTTAAAGGATGAAGCCTCCCGCATGAGTATTCAGGGATCGCGGATGTACAACCCCGGGTGGCATGCGGTCTTCGATGTCGAAAACATGTTGCTGCTCTGCGAAGGGATTATTCGTAGTGCACTGGAACGAAAAGAAAGCCGGGGCGCACATTGGCGAACCGACTATCCCGATGAGTTGCCGGAATGGCAGACGATTAATTTCGTGGAGCGCTTCGACGGGGAAAAGATTCAGATTGACACTGAGCCGGTGCTGTCGATGCCAGAGACTCTGGCCAAGCTCTTCACGTACGGGAAAGCTCCCGGCCTGGTGACCGAAAGGGGTGCTGAGGCATGAGTACGGACGTCACTCTGAAAGTCTGGCGAGGCGACAAAACTGGCGGGGAAACGGTTGAATATCATGTGCCCCAGGAGACGGGCATGGTGGTGCTGGATGCCCTCCATTACATCCAGCATAACGAAGCGCCGGATCTCGCCGTGCGGTGGAACTGCAAGGCCGCCCATTGTGGTTCGTGCGGCGCTGAGGTCAATGGTCAACCGAAGCTTTTGTGCAAAACTCGCTTGGATGATTACGCGGGGCAACCGGTGGAAGTACGGCCGATGCAAACGTTCCCCGTCATTAAGGATCTGGTCACTGACGTGTCGTGGAACTACGAGGTGGCTAAAAAGATTCCGATGCTGGCACCCACCGTTCCCGCCCCATTCAACATGCAGCAAATCGATGCCGACCGGGTGCAGGAGTTCCACCGTTGCATCGAATGTTTCTTGTGCCAGGACACCTGTCACGTGCTCCGTAACCACGAGGGCCAGCAGCAATATTTTGGCCCGCGCTTCATGATTAAGATCGCGGAGTTTGAAATGCATCCCATGGACGGTGCCGATCGCGTGCCGCTCTTGGCCCAGGAGGCTGGGGTCAACATGTGCAACGTGACCAAGTGCTGTACGGAGGTGTGCCCGCAGCATATTCGGATTACCGACAATGCCATTATTCCGCTGAAAGAGCGGGTAGCTGACCGCTACTATGACCCGGTGAAAATTCTCTTGAGGCGGCTTTCAGGAAAGAAAGATCAAACAGCCAAACCGAATACCACGGTCGCGACCTAAGTCGATAGCGATAGGCGATCAGTGGAGGATGCCTGGACGACCCGTCGCTCCTTTTGGAGGGGCGGGTCGCTTTATAGGGAGACATCCGGGCGTGAACGGCAAGCTGAAGCGCGCGGGCAAATCGGTCCGATGGCTGGGGTTTTGTTATGGGGGGTGGTATTGGCTGCGTAAGGCGATCCATCCCATCAGGGGTCCAAAAGCCACCATCCGGTGTCGGTCAAGAAAGACGAAGCCGGTGGGCGGCTCCTAAGTTGTGGCGGAGTGCGCCATCTTTTTAAATAAACAGGGTTAGGGACCGGGGGCGGTCCACTTTCCGTCCCAATTCTATTACCCGTTTTCACCCGGCATGGGAACGCTATTGTGGCATTTTACACCAATCCGGGTGCTGCGGCGTCCAACCGTGACGGTGGTCTCTTGTGACTCATAATAAACAAACCGGTGCCGGGAAATACTGGGCTCGGGGAGGTTCTTATGGGACAGAAAAATTATCGCGTTGCTAAAATTTATCGGACCGGGACCTGGGCATGGTTGTTGCACCGAGTTTCCGGTCTCTTGATTGTGGCCTATCTCTATTTTCACTTGATTGTGCTGTCTTCGGTGGTATGGCCGGGCGGCCCTCGGGCCTTTAATCGGGTCGTGGCCGGTTTAACCTCTCCTCCCTTCATTGTGGCTGATTGGGCCCTTTTCACGATTATTTTCTTTCATGCGCTCAATGGTGTGCGCTTACTCCTCATCGACGCGGGCTGGCTCGTTGGGGCGCAACGCACAGTATTTTGGGTGGCGATGGCCGTCGGGGCGGCGCTTTTGGGCGCGTCCGTGACCGCCATGTTGCCGCTTGCGATGCGATGAGGGCGCCCGGAAAACCCGGGGGTGGGTGGAGCTGGGTTCTTCAGCGCCTATCAGCGGTGTTGCTCTTGGGATTGGTGCTAGCCCATCTTTGGATTGAGCACTTTATGCATCTGGGCCGGCGGTTTACATATCACGGCGTGCAGGCCCGATTGGTCCATGGCATCTACGACGCGATTGACTATGCCCTCTTGGTGGTGGTGGTCTACCACGGGCTGAATGGCGTGTTCCAGGTGGTCACGGAGCGTGTGCACAATCCCCCCGCGGTGCGGTTTCTAGGCATCGGCTTGGTAGTGGTGGGGATCGCCACGGTTGTTCTGGGAGCGGATATTCTGTCCGCGTTTTTAGCGGGGCGACCCTGGTTTCTTCTCTAAGGAGGTGGTCGGGAATGGATTCAGTTGACCTAGTCGTGCGGCGGTACAATCCAGAGGATGGAGAGGACCCCTATTGGCAGCATTTTTCGGTTCCGGTGTACTCGGGTGATGTGGTGTTGGCGTTGCTCATGCGGGTGCGTGAGGAGATAGACGGGTCGTTGGCGTTTCGAGCCTCATGCCGGAGCGGCATCTGTGGGTCGGACGGTATGGTCATCAACGGCTGGCCACGCCTCGCCTGCAAGACACAGGTGTTTGAGATGCTCGAGGGGACGAATACGATTCGTATCGAGCCGCTCTACAACCTCCCTTGCTTAAAAGATTTGGTAGTGGACCAGACACCATTTTGGGACAAATTTCAGTCTGTTTTGCCGTGGCTGATGCCTGATCCAAAGGAGCCTGAACCGGAACACGAACGGCGTATGACCCTCGACGCAGAGGCTTTTGAAATGCTCAGCCGGGCGTCCGACTGCATTTTTTGCCAAATTTGCTATGCCGCCTGCCCCATCGTGGGGCTGGACGACGAATTTCTGGGGCCCCAGGCGCTTATTAAGGCCTATCGTTTCGAGGCCGACCCCCGCGATGCGGGGAGTGCGGAACGAAAACCCCAATTGGATAACAGCGAAGGGGCGTGGCGCTGCCGAACCATCTTCAACTGTACTGAAGCCTGTCCCAAAGGAATCCCCATCACACGGGGCATCCAGGTACTGAAGCGCCAACTGGTGCGGGAGGGATTTCGGCAGTGAGCGCTGTCGACTTTCCGAGGCTTCACTACGACGTGATCGTGGTGGGGGCCGGCTTGGCAGGTCTCCGCGCCGCGTTGGCGGTCGATCCAGACCTTTCCGTGGGGGTCCTGTCCAAAGTCTATCCCGTCCGGTCCCATTCGGTGGCCGCTCAGGGAGGAATCAATGCGGCCTTGGACCCTCAGGATCGGTGGGAGGACCATGCCTTCGATACGATTAAGGGGAGCGATTATCTCGCCGACCAAGATGCAGTCGAATTGATGTGCCAAGACGCGCCCCGCGTCGTCTACGAAATGGAGCATTGGGGGACGTTATTTTCGCGACGCGAGGATGGGCGCATCGCGCAACGGTCCTTTGGCGGGCAGGGCTACCCACGGGCCTGCTATGCCGCGGACAAAACCGGCCGCGCCCTCTATCAGACCCTCTTTGAACAGTCTATAAAGCACCAGGTGGACGTGTTAAAGGAATTTTTCCTGCTGGAATTGGTGAGCCATGAAGGCCGTGCCGCCGGTGTGATTGCCCTTAATATCGCCAACGGGGAAATTGTCGCGCTTGAGGCCGGGGCCGTGATTTTTGCCACCGGTGGGGCGGGGATGATGTATGCCCGGACCACGAATCCTTACATCAACACAGGGGACGGTATGGCGGTCGCTCTTCGGGCCGGGGTGCCCCTCAAAGACATGGAGTTTGTGCAGTTTCACCCCACCACGTTGCCCGGCATGAATGTCCTCATCACCGAAGGGGCGCGCGGGGAAGGCGCCTATTTACTGAATCGGTTGGGTGAGCGCTTTATGGAGCGCTATGCGCCGAAACTCATGGAGGTGGCGCCACGAGATATTGTGTCACGGGCCATTGAAACAGAAATTGACGAGGGGCGGGGGTTTGAGGGAGGATACGTCCAGTTGGATTTGCGCCATTTGGGAGCCGACCTCATTCGTCACCGGCTGTCGGAGATTTATGACTTCTCGTTAAGCTACAAGGGAATTGACCCGACGCGGCAACCGATACCGGTGCAGCCCGGCCAGCACTATATGATGGGGGGCATTGCCACCGACAAATGGGGCCGCACAGCGCTCCCCGGATTTTACGCAGCGGGTGAGTGCGCGGCCGTTTCCGTCCACGGGGCGAATCGGCTGGGGGCAAACTCCCTGTTGGACACGCTGGTCTTTGGGCGGCTTGCGGGGTTGGAGGCATCACGGAACGTGAAGGCCAATGGTCGAGGGCATATCCCCGAGAGTGAGCTCAAGCGGGTCGCGTCTGGCATTCAGGAATTGAAGTCCCGAACCGGCGGCGAGCATTATGCTTCGATTCGGCGAGAGCTGCGCGAGACCATGACGCGACTGGTGGGCACTTTCCGAACCGAAGAGCGGCTAGCGCTGGCAGAACGTCAATGGGGTGAGCTTCGAGCGCGTTTCCAAAAGGCGTCGCTCATGGATCGGGGGCGGGTCTTTAACTATGACTTGTTGGCCTTTTTGGAAACCGGCTTTTTGCTCGACTTGGCCCAACCGGTCATTTTAGGTGCCCAGGAGCGACGTGAGAGCCGCGGCGCCCATGCCCGCTTAGATTATCCGACACGGGATGACCAAGCCTTTTTGTGCCATTTTCTGTTTGCCCAAGATGCTGAACGGCGGCTTAACATGGTACGAGAGCCGGTGGTTATCACCCACTACGAGCCTAAAGAGCGCACCTACTAAGGAACGTCGGTTGACCCTGGGCGCATCGGGTGCTAACCTTAAGGAAAGGATAGGGGGAGTAGGCGATGTTCAGAGTATCCAGCCGGGGTCGGTATGCGGTCAAAGCTGTATATGAGCTCGCACTCCACGCTGGCCGAGGTCCCATGACGGTCGGTGCTATTGCCCATGCCCAAAACATTCCGGAGCAATATTTAGAACAATTGATGCCATCATTGAAACGCGCAGGTCTGGTGCGGGGTATGCGTGGTGCACAGGGCGGCTATCAATTAGCGGGTGATCCGGCAGAGATCTCCGTGCGGGACGTTGTGCAGGCGGTCGAAGGTCCGATTGTGGTTGCGGAATGCGCCGAGTCAGGTCCCGGGTGTGAAGCCATGGAGTTTTGCATTGGCCCCGATGTGTGGACTCGGGTGCAAGAGGCAGTAGACGATGCGATGAGCCAAATCACCCTAGAACGGCTGATTCGCGATCAACGTGAACGCCCCCTGTTGCCGATGGAGGAACGGGTTGTTCCTGGAGGAGGATAATGATGGGGAAAAAGACCGTAGTCGTAGGGTTAAGCGGCGGCGTCGATTCCTCGGCGGCCGCCGCTTTGTTATTAGAGCAGGGCTATGAGGTTATTGGGGTGACCATGCGGCATTTGCCTGCTGAGACCACCAACAGTTGCTGTGGTCTGGAGGCAATCGTGGATGCCCGTCGGGTAGCTAAAAAACTAGGGATTCCGCACCATTTAGTGGATGTGGAACAGCCATTCTTTGAGCGCGTGATCGCGCCGTTCGAAGAAGCCTATTTGGCTGGCCAGACGCCGAATCCTTGCGCGCTCTGTAATCGTCACATTAAGTTTGGGGCCATGTGGGATTGGGCAAAATCTAAGGGAGCGGATTTTTTGGCCACGGGTCACTATGTGCGCGTGGAAGAAGCGCAGGGGCAGTTCTTCTTAAAGCGCGGGGTGGATCTGAAAAAAGATCAGAGCTACCTCATGTACACTATGGGGCAAGAGGATTTGCGCCATTTGCTCTTTCCACTGGGGGGCCTCACCAAGGCGGAGAGTCGCCAGGTGGCTGAGACGCGAGGACTGGTGACGGCTCACAAGCCGGATAGTCAAGAGCTCTGTTTCGTGCCCAAGAATGACTACCAGGGCTACTTGAAGAGTCGGCGACCCGAGGCCCAAATTCCCGGGGCGATCGTGGATACCCGTGGGGATGTGGTGGGCGAGCATCAAGGGGTGGCCTTTTACACCGTGGGCCAGCGGCGAGGCTTGGGCCTCACGACAGCCGAGCCGCGCTATGTGGTCGGGATAGATGCGGGGCGTAACCAGGTGATTGTGGGCTCCCGCGAGCAGGCGGAAAGTCTCGTCTGCCAGGTGCGCGAGGTTAACTATGTGGCAGGCGGGGTGCCGGAGATTTCCTTGTCCGGGCAGGCTAAGGTTCGCTATAACATGGAGCCTCAAGCGGCGCGCTGGGTCCCTCGCGGATACCAAGCCGAGGTGCGCTTTGAGAACCCTCAGTGGGCTATTAGCCCGGGGCAGGTAGCGGTGTTATATCAAGGCGATGTACTTGTGGCGGGAGGGAAGATTCAGCCAGCCTCCCGCTAGGGAGGACAGATGCTGAGTGCTTGGCATATTATTCACCTGCCCGTCAAGATAAACGGGCGTCGACAGGATCGACGGTTGGTTGAAGGCCTTATCGTGTCGTGGGCAGAGTCGCGGATCGAAGGGTTCGTGCTTACCCCACGGCTTTTTTCTGCCTGCTTCGTACCCGCCGACGAGAAGTCCGTGGGAGTCACCGCGATGGGACTAGACGTCTTTCGCCCGGCAGTTCTAGAGCGCCGGGCGCGACGGTGGCATAAGTCCACCATGCGGGAGCAAGCACGAATGCGAAACCGGCCCGTGGTCGATCAGTGGGGGCGGCTTCACGGTCGATTTAAGGATGTCATTTTCGATGAGAAAAGCTTTCGGGTGACGGCGCTGGTGGTCTCCCGGGGGGTGGTGGGGGATCTGTTGTCGGGGGCGGTACTGGTTCCCATCGCCGAGGTCACTGAGATTGGGGCAGAGGCGATTAAAATATATGCGCCTGGGGAACCCTTCTCAATGAGATGAAGAAGGGGGAGTGCCGAATGGACAAAGATCCACTGTGCCCCGCCTGCGAGGGACGAAACGTGGGCCGTGTGGGCACCGGGCAATTTTACTGTTGGGACTGCTATATTGAGTTCTCGCTGAGCCATAAAGGTGTTCGCATGTATCGGGTGGAGTTGGACGGCGAACTCTCCCGCATCGAGCCAGAAGGCCTGGAAGGGGTAGTCTCATGAAACGATATGTGTCCGGAATGGTGACGGGAACGTTAATGGGCGCGGTGATGGCAGGATTCTGGTTATTGCGGAGAAGCCGAAAACCTGGGCTTTTAAGGCGGGCGCGCCACATGGCGCCCACGGCCTACCGGGTCGCGAAGTTTGGCGGAAATCGGTTGGTCCACTTGGCGAAGCGGCGCCTGAGCTAACATGCCGCTTTCGACTCCCGAGAGACGAAGCCCTCGGCGTTGGTATCGCTGGGGGCTTCTGGTTGTATGCTTGGCGGCTCTTCTTTGGTTGTTCATGGTTGTTGAGGGCATCTTGCTGCCTTTTGTGCTGGCGTTTGTCCTCGCCTACCTCATGGCGCCCTTGGTTGACGTGATGGCTCGTCATGGTCTCGGCCGGGTTGTGTCGATTCTTTTGGTGTACGCGCTCATAGCGTTGGTGATCGCCGGTGCGGTGATCTATATGGTGCCGGTGCTGCTGCAAGAGAGCGTCCATTTGATTAAATATGTTCCCTCGTTGGCCCAAGGCGTGCAAACGACCTGGGATTATTGGCTTCACCGTTTTCACCAGCAGCCGATGCCCCCGGCGATTCGTCGTGCCATTACGGGAACCGGCAAGCACCTACAAGGCCGCCTCCTGACCGGATTGAAAGGGCTGTTGCACACGGTATTTGGGCTGGTTCCAGGCGTTCTTTCGGTGATTATCGCGCCCGTCCTGGCGTTTTACGTGCTGAAGGATCTCGACCGCATTCGGGCCCGATTTTGGTCGCTCGTCCCTGTTAATTGGCACGGATCGGTGTACAAGTTAGGGTTCGATGTCGATCGGGCGTTGAACGGCTATATTCGTGGCCAATTGATGGTGGCGTTAGTGGTGGGGCTCTTGTCCACCCTGTGGATGTTTATCCTCGGTATTCCCTTCGCCTTATTGATTGGCGCGGTGGCGGCAGTGACCGACGTGATTCCTTACGTTGGCCCTATCGCGGGTGCCGTTCCGGCCGTTTTGCTGGGGTTGACCCGATCACCATGGACATCGCTTTATGCGGCCATTGGATTTGTGGTGATCCACCAGTTGGAAGGCACCGTGATTTCCCCGAAAGTCGTCGGTGAGTCCGTGGGGCTCCATCCGCTGGTGGTGATTTTTGCCATCTTTGCCGGGGGTGAAGTGGCGGGATTCGCCGGGCTCTTGATTGGGGTCCCGGTGGCCGCCGTGATCAAAGTCGTGGTGACGCACCTCTACCGGCGGTTTACCGTTCCCCTTGACCATCATTCCACGCCATCGGTACAATAAGGCATTATGCGGACAGAGGGAGGCGCCCTGGGTGCAGGCAGCCGTGATTCGGCAGAAATTTTTACGATTTTTTGAGGAGCATGGGCATCAGGTGGTGCCGAGTTCGCCAATCGTTCCCGCTGGCGATCCGACCTTGTTGTTTACCGCCGCAGGCATGGTGCAATTTAAAGATGTCTTTTTGGGTGTCGAACAGCGCTCCTATCGTCGGGCGGTTAGTGTGCAGAAATGTCTTCGGGCAGGGGGCAAGCACAACGACCTCGACCAAGTGGGTATGACCGCACGTCATCAAACCTTTTTTGAGATGTTGGGCAACTTTTCCTTTGGTGACTATTTTAAGCGGGACGCCATACGTCTGGCGTGGTCCTTTTTGTTGGAGGAGCTTAAGCTTGACTCTGAGGCACTGTGGGTCACGGTTTTTGAAACGGATGACGAGGCCTATGACCTCTGGAGGGAGGTTGCCGGGGTTCCCCCTGAACGGATCGTGCGGATGGGAGCCAAGGATAATTTTTGGGCGATGGGGGATACGGGACCCTGTGGTCCTTGCAGCGAGATTTATGTGGATCGGGGGGCCCCGTATGCCTGCGGTCCGGATTGCGGACTCGGGCAGTGTGAGTGCGACCGTTTCTGCGAAATTTGGAATTTGGTGTTCATGCAATATGAGCGAGACGATAGCGGGACACTCACGCCGCTACCGAGACCGAGTATCGATACCGGCATGGGACTGGAGCGGGTGGCCGCATACATGCAAGGGGTGGAATCGAACTTTGACACCGACCTTTTGCGGCCACTGATTGGTGCTGTGGAAACGCTGTCAGGCCAATCGTATTCGCGTGGGCATGAGGGAATGCCATTTCGCGTGATTGCCGACCATATCCGCGCCATCAGCTTTTTGCTTGCCGAGGGTGTGTCGTTTAGCAATGAAGGACGCGGTTACGTCATGCGCCGCATTTTACGCCGGGCGATGCGCTACGGCATGAAATTAGGCTTCGATCGACCATTTTTGTATCGCTTGGTTCCGGAGGTCGGCCGGGTGATGGGTGCCGCCTATCCTGAGGTCGTGAACGGTCAGGATGCCATTCAAGGATTTGTGGAGCAAGAAGAGAACAAGTTTCTTGCCACGCTGTCTCTAGGCCTACGTGTGTTAGAGGAGGAGCTCGACCGGATTCCCACCGGCGGCATGTTGTCGGGGGCCGAAGCCTTTAAACTGTACGACACCTTTGGATTTCCCCTCGACTTGACGCGCGATGCGGCGCTGGAACGGGGAATTGGGGTTGATGAGGCGGCATTTGAGCAATTAATGGACGAGCAACGACAGCGCGCGCGCCACAATCGTGCCTCTATGGTGGGAGTTCTGCCCGATATGGGGGCGTCGGAATTTGTCGGCTACGACACGCTCCGGCTAGACGGCGAGCCATTGGGGAACCTTTACGTTGATCGGGACGGCGTGGAACGGTTAGAGGCAGGTGTGTCTGGGTGGGTTCATTGTGCCAGAACACCGTTTTATCCTGAAGGAGGAGGGCAGGTCGGCGATGTGGGCACGATCCGAACGGCGACCGGGAAGGCCGGAGTTCTCGACACGAAGAAGGTAGGTCTATCCATCTACCAACTGGTTGAGGTCGCTGAGGGCTACCTGGCGAGAGGACAAGAAGCGGTCTTGGAGGTGGACGAGCCGAGGCGACTGGGAGCCATGCGGAACCACACCGGTACGCACCTCTTGCATGCGGCGCTCCGTGAAGTGTTGGGATCCGGTGTTCGTCAGACTGGTTCCTTGGTGGCTCCCGACCGCCTTCGCTTTGACTTTTCCTACCCGAATGCATTAGCGGCGGACCAAATACAGAAAATCGAGAACCTGGTCAATCATTGGGTGCTGAGCGATATCCCGGTGAGCGTCGATTTTTTGTCTAAAGACGAAGCCTTAAAGCGTGGTGCGCTAGCCTTTTTTGGCGACAAGTACGGCGAGACGGTGCGGGTCATCCAGGTGCCGGGCGCCAGTCAGGAACTTTGTGGGGGCACGCATTGTCGTAGTACGGGGCAAATCGGTTTGTTTGCGATCGTGGAAGAGTCGTCAGTAGGTGGCGGCTCGCGGCGTATTGAGGCGGTCACGGGGCTCAACTCGCTTGCGTATGTCCGCCGTCAACGCGAGCTATTAGGCGCTCTTCAGCAAGCCCTGCCTGGGACTCCGGAAGAGCAGTTGGTGAGCCGCGTGGAAGCCTTGCAGGAGGAAGTCAAGCGGTTGGAGGCCGTGCGACTCGAGGAAGAACGTCGTCAACGCGAACAAATCGGCCGCCAATTAGCCGGTGAGGCCACCCCTATTGGATCATTGAAGTTTTTGGTGGCGGAAGTATCCTGCGACTCGCCGGAGGCTTTGCGCGAGGTACTGGATGGGGCGAAGCCGTCTATCGATGGTGCAATTTTGGCTGCGCGCCATGGGGAGCGTGCGTCGCTGCTGGTGTACTTCGGAGAGCGGGTACGCGAACGCGGCCATCAGGCCCGGCAGTTGGTGAAACCGCTTAGCGCCATTATCGGCGGGGGAGGTGGAGGCCGCGAAGATTTGGCTCAGGCCGGCGGCAAGAAGCCGGATGAAGTGCCGGCCCTTCTACGAGAGGCTCAACTGTGGGTGGACAAAACATTGGGTGCGGCAGGATAATTTAGGAACAACCGCGAAGAAGGGGACCCAGAGGAGAAAGGATGTGGGATGATGAGTATGTCGGACGAAACCCGGCGTCTCGGCGATTACCACGACCAAGAAAAAGAGGCCGACATGGTCCTGCGCGAAGTCTATGGGGCGCTTAAGGCGAAAGGATATAACCCCATCAGCCAGCTAGTGGGATACTTGCTATCCGGCGATCCCGCCTACATCACCAGCCACCTGGGCGCCCGCAACATGATCCGGCGCCTGGAACGTGATGAGCTTTTGGAAGAATTGTTGCGCCATTATGTCCGGCACCTGGAGATTACCTCCACGGATGGCTGAACGCATAATGGGGCTTGACGTGGGGGATAAATGGATCGGGGTGGCGGTCAGTGATGAGACGGCGCTAATTGCCAACGCACTCCAACCCCTTCGCCGTGAACGCCTGCCGGATGACCTTCGCCAGGTGGTGCATTTGACGAAAACGTGGAATGTGGGGCAAATTGTGGTAGGATTGCCTTTGAATATGAATGCCACCGTCGGCCCGCAAGCCCAGAAGACGTTGCAATTTGTGGAGCGGCTCAAGCAGCAGGTGGACATCCCTATTAGCACCTGGGACGAGCGGTTAACGACGCAACAGGCGGAGCGTATTCTCATTCAGCAGGACGTTCGCCGAGAGCGCCGTAAGGCGGTCATCGATGGCGTGGCGGCCAGCCTGATATTACAAGCGTATCTCGACCATCAACGGATGGTTCGATCAAGAGAGGAGACTCAAATGGCTGACGACAAAGATTTTGAAGGCGGTTTTTCGGAAGACGAAGACGAAATTATCACCCTCACGGATGACGAAGGCAAGGAGCACGAATTTGTCGTCGTGGATGTGATCGAGGTCAACCAAAAGGAATATGCCATCTTATTACCCATTGACACGGAGGAGGACGAAGAAGCCGAAGCCGTAATCCTACGGTTGGAGAAAGACGCGGATGGGGATGACGTGCTGGTTGACATCGAGTCCGAAGAAGAATGGGAACAGGTTGCCCAGGCATACGAAGAGTTGCTGGATGATGAAGGTGAAGAATAGCGGCTTTTCTTCAATGAAGGTCGCCAGCCGGTGACTCTGCCATCCATGAGTCGTCAGCGGAGACGGCGGCCGACTTGGCGGTTTGGGGCAGGGGCCGTCGTCCTGTTGGCCGCCTTTTTTGCCGTGATTTGGGTCCTGGCGCAATTTTTGCCGGCAAATCCGTCCGATCACGCTCCGCGCTACGTGAGGGTGTCCTTGGGCTTCACGGCAAGTCAGGTGGCGGTGAATCTGAAGCGAGCCGGCGTCATCAAAAGCGTCTGGGCCTTCGAAATCCTGAGCCGGATGAACCACCTAGATACCAACCTCACGGCGGGCGTTTACCGCCTCTCTCCCAATATGTCGCTGTCCCAAATTTTAACCAAGATGAAGCGGGGCGAGACAGTCGTCACCCGGGTGGCAATTCCTGAAGGTTACACCGTGCAACAGATTGTGGCCCGTTTGGTGAAGGCCCATATCGGCACAAAAACACAGTATAAGACCCTCGAACAGCACCCCTTGCCAGGCATGCCCACTCCTTCACCGGGGGTCCGGGATCCTTTGGAGGGTTATCTCTTCCCGGCCACGTATCGCTTCCCTTACGGGACCACGGCGCACCAAGCGTTATTGACCATGTGGCGGACGTTTCAGTCTCGAGCTTTGCAGGACCTGTATGACCAAAGCCCGAGCCGGCTTACGTTTTCGCAATGGGTAACACTGGCGTCGATTGTGCAGGCTGAAGATTCCAGTGGCTACCAGGCTCGTGACGTGGCCGCCGTGTTTATGAATCGTTTAAAGAACAAGATGCCGTTTCAATCAGATGCCACGGTACGCTATGCCTTATCCAAACCCGTGGTGGGTGGGCTAACCCTCGGGGATCTGACCGTTTCCTCGCCCTATAATACCTATCAGCATGTGGGGTTGCCACCGGGGCCGATTGATAACCCCGGTCTCGCGATTCTAAAAGCCACCTTACACCCTGCGTCGGTTAGCTATCTATACTTCCTTTCGTTGAGAAACGGGCACATCATGTTTGCAACAACCTATCAGCAACATCTCGCCAACATCGCTAAAGCGGAGGCTCATCAGGGACAATAAGTTTGAAAATGGCTGAAACGGGAAACACTTCCTTTAGGAAATAAAGGAGGGTGTTTCGTGTCCTGGAATCATCGCACCACCGTTTTGACGTCCTCCGCGGGAATCGCGGCCATTTTGGCCGTGGCCGCGCTGGCCGTGTTTCGATTGTCATCGCCACCGACCGTTACCCAGGCGGAGATGGTTGGGGCGTCCTTGACCGGCCCGGTGGTAGGTCAAGGTGGTCAGCCGTTAACGCGCATGGCGATTAGCCCAGCCCTGGTCATCACCCCAAACCAACTTCAGATCGCTTGGCGTCGGGAGATGAGAGCCCGTCTCCACATCCGTATGGGTCAAAAGCCCTTATTAATACCGGTATCGGCGAGTGTGGCGAAGATGTGGGCAGCCCGCCACCTGGCGGGGGTGCAGGTAGTGAAAATGAAGTACTGGGTGCCGAGGGCGGATGTGCCGAAGAGTGTTTTGACCATGGCAGCGGGCCCCGAACTCATGGCCTCTAGGCGCTGGGTTGCTCATCAGGGGCTCTGGAGTCCGGCAGAACCCCGACCGATGCATGTCAGCTTAAATTACCCGCTGACCCGTGCGTTAGCGCCGTTGGCGAAAGACGGCGCGATTTGGGTGCTTCAGAAGAATGGTCAGGTGCTGGCTGCCGTGGGGACTCAACGGATGCTGTTGCATGCGGCCCCGGTGGGTCTGTCAGCGTTGCCGCCACTTCTCGCCGAGGCGGCCTCGGACGCCCACCTCAAGACCGTCTTGGAGGGGGCCGGCGGTATCGATGCGTTGGCCCAAAAATGGGGATCGGGTGCGGAACGTCAGGCTCTTCAAAATTTAGGATTCGGGCCAGCGTCATTGGGCGTGGTCAATGTTCAATCTCCTGCCTTACCGCGGTCGATAGATTCGACTCTACTGACATCAGGCAATGGTCTCTCGGCGGCGCCAGTGCAAGTGGCTCGGGCCTATCTCCCGCTGTTGAATAGCCAGGGACGATTGCCGGCCTTGTCTTTTGGCGCACCGGGTGCGGCGACTCAGCGAACCGGGATTAAAAGAGGAGCTCAAGAGGACGTGCTTCAGGCGCTTCCTCGGATTAAGGAAGACGGGATCCCATTTCGGATTTGGCGGCCGGCGGCTTCGCCTGCGGTGGTCGTAGAGGCAAAGGGTGGGACGGTGGCGGTGCTGAGTTCCAATGTCACAGCGGAATCATTGCCTGTGGCCACCGTTCTAGCTGCCCATCACGCCTAAAGGCAGGAAATACGGGCCGTCGGGCCGAACCTCTCTTTGAGGTGGATTTATGACCGGTGTACGGAGACTGATGCGGATAGACGTGGGCGGATGGCTCCTGGTCGGGGTGTGGCTTTGGTTCCTGCCGCTCGTGTTTCTCTGGGTGTGGACAGGGTCGCAGACGCGGTTAGGATGGAGTCGAGCGACATGGGAAGTGGGTGCCGTGCTCGCCCTTTTGATTCTCGCCCGGGTTCTTGGCTTGGCTCTCTATCATCGTTGGGTGGCGGGGCGCTGGCCCCTGACGCTGGTGTTTCAGGATGGTGGCCTGAAGTATGTCCCCACCCCACAAAACCTGCCTTTCTTGCTGGCTGTGACCATTCCTCTAGGACTGGGCTTAGGCGTGCTTGCCAATCTATTCGGGTGGAGTACGGTGATTCCCGAGCGTTGGCTCTTGATGCCCACATTGGGGCCCGTGGTGGCGGGCCTCTTTTCCCTGGGTTCGGTGGTGATATACAATCGGGTGGCTGGCCCGTGGCTAGGGAGCATTCAAATGACTGTCGAGGAGCGCCACGGATGGGTTCGGGCGGTAGTGTTTTCGTCATCGCAAGTCCGGCGCACCGCCCATCTGGTGGGATTTATCTGGGTGGTGCTCGTCACCTTGGTGCTGGCCGGGCTTGGCGGGACATTGCTGACCGTTCTCGCCGGCCATATTCCGGCGGGTACCTTCGGAGTCGAGGCGGGGTTGTTTTCCGTGGCCATCGTGCTTTTCGTCGGATTTTGGGCCTCAGGGGCCCTCTCCCTCTGGTATGGGATAGGGGCGCGTGTTTACCGATCCTGGGTATCCCAAGGCGGCGGAATCTTTTGGCAGGAGGCAGAGGTGCATGAAGCGAGTTAAGTATCGGGCGGATGTTGAGCCCGAGGCTCTTAGGGTATTTCGAGAGGGGGTGCTCTCGTGGTATCAGCAGAACGGTCGGGATTTACCCTGGCGGCGCACACAGGATCCTTATGCCGTCTTAGTGTCCGAAATTATGCTTCA
Organism: Sulfobacillus sp.; assembly: GCA_027343765.1. Taxonomy (GTDB): domain Bacteria; phylum Bacillota; class Sulfobacillia; order Sulfobacillales; family Sulfobacillaceae; genus Sulfobacillus_B. The sequence continues at coordinate 1,427 of DAHWKG010000196.1, read as the reverse complement.
CCAGACCACAGTGACCACGGTGATACCCGTCTATGAGGCTTTTTTGGGGCGGTTTCCGACCATAGAGTCTCTCTATCAGGCGCCCTTGGATGAGGTCAAGGCGATCACCGATCCTTTGGGATACAAGGTACGGGGACGCTGGCTTAAATCCATAGCCACGGTGGTGGTCGAGGAATGGGGCGGCCAATGGCCCGACACCGTGGAGGTGTTGATGACGCTTCCCGGCGTCGGGCGTTATACGGCCGGTGCTATCGCGTCATTTGCATTGGGAGTTCAGGCCCCCATCGTCGACACGAACGTGAAACGGGTGTTGGGTCGATACTTTGGCCTCGATTACAAGACTCCCAAAGCGGCAGTGCAACACGCACTCTGGGCGTTGGCGGAAGCGGTGGTTCCGCCCGGCGAGGCGTACCGCTTCAACCAAGCCCTGATGGACTTTGGGGCCATGCTATGCACGGCTCGAAAGCCGCTCTGTCTCATCTGTCCAGCCGAGGCCTTCTGCCAGGTCAGTACCCCGTCTAAGGTCGACGCGGCTGCCGAAGAGGCCTCTCCCTATCGCCTCTATCCCCGTGAAGCGGGTTCCGAGAGCGCCTCTTGAAGAAGCGGCCAAGCCTCCTCCATGGCCTGGTAACCCGTCTCCACCAAGTGGGCATAGGCGGAAAATCCGAAGAACGGGACCCCGGCTGTATCGGGGTGTACGGTTACATGCGGGATGGCACCGTCCCGCAAGCGGGATAGGGTTTCTGTGGCATACGACTCGGATCGGGAGAGGATGTCTAGGAGCCCCATGCGATCGGCAGCAATCGCAGCGGGTGTGGCTACATCGATACCGACCACCCGATGTGGGTCCAAGGCAGAGGCCCAGTCTAGAGGCAAGGTGTCGCCGACGCCGCCGTCGACCAGAAGCGCTTTGCCGTTCCGGGGCGCCCGAAATAGTCCTGGCATCGCCATGGTCGCCTGCATCGCCAAGGAAAGCGGGGCGTCCGAGATAAGGCGCCAATGACCGCGGGCGGGCTTGGCAGTGTCGGGCCGGTTGGTAAAGGCGACCGTTTCCAGACTCACCAAATCCACAGCCGTGACCACGGTAGGGATCTTCCAGTCAGCGATGGTGGTTCTACCCGGGACTAGGGCTAATAGTTCTTCGAGGAATCGCTTCGGGTCGATGAGGCCAGTGGCCGGTCGGCCCAGAAAGGGTAGCCATTCATCGACAATGCCGAGGTTCACAGAAAAATAGTCGCGGGGATGGTCTACGACCTTCTGGCCTAGTTCAATGAGACGTTCTAGGTCCACGCCCAACGCATACAAGGACGCCACCAATCCCCCGGCACTGGTGCCGGCTAGAGCGGTGACACGGACGTTACGGTCCTCCAAAAATCGGAGCACTCCTAAGTGTGCAGCACCGAGCAATCCGCCGCCGGACAGTGCCA